>CAYRJA010000010.1:5697-45048 GCA_964424455.1 uncultured Bifidobacteriaceae bacterium | reverse complement strand
CATCTGTAATGAATATCGCCCGCCTTGTCCCCGATACCATTCATGTAGGTGTAACGGATATAAACCCTGAAACAGCGCAAGTGAATATTTATCCCAATCCGGTAACGGATAAATTGAAAATTACAAATTACAAATTACAAATTGGAGATAAAATAACTGTAACAGATTTGTTAGGGCAAACGGTTTTATTTATCCCTTATCATTCATCACCTATCCCTTCCATAGATGTAAGCCACCTGCCCCCCGGTATGTACCTGCTGAAAGCAGGAACAAAAGACGGATGGATAATTAACAAATTTATCAAACTGTAAAAGATGAATAAAAGCTGTTACAGTAAATGCAGAGGGTTTCGTACCGAAAATCTTCTGAGACGGAAATTAGTTTTAGTCTAATGCTACTCCAGCATGATGCCATGGCAATACAACTTATGTAACAATCTGTAGTACAAATTGTTATACTATATGTTCCCCGTGAAACACGGATTCATGGCTAATTTAAAAGCGAAGAACAATTTTATGTTTCCCGCGGAACATTCAAGAAGATGATATGTTATTGCCTTAGTACTTTCTGTATTTTTGCGCACATGTTTAAAGACTATGATATTATAGTGGTTGGCGCAGGTCACGCAGGATGTGAGGCAGCAGTAGCAGCAGCTAACCTTGGTTCCAGTGTATTATTAATTACCATGAATATGCAGACCATAGCTCAAATGAGTTGTAATCCTGCAATGGGAGGCGTTGCAAAAGGGCAAATAGTAAGGGAAATAGACGCTTTGGGAGGATATTCCGGAATTGTGACTGATAAAACCATGATTCAGTTTAGAATGTTGAACCGCTCAAAAGGTCCGGCTATGTGGAGTCCTCGTGCCCAGAGTGATAGAATGCTTTTTGCATACGAATGGCGAATGGTTTTAGAAAAAACTAAAAATATTGATTTTTGGCAGGATATGGTTTCAGGCGTTTTGGTTAAGGAGAATAGAGTTATTGGTGTAAGAACTAATATGGGGCATGAAATCAGAGCAAAATCAGTGATTTTAACGAATGGTACATTTCTGAATGGAATTATTCATATTGGTAAAAAACAGTTTGGCGGAGGAAGGGTAGCAGAAAAGGCGGCGAAAGGAATTACAGAACAGCTTATTAGTTTGGGATTTGAAAGCGGAAGAATGAAAACAGGTACGCCCCCAAGAATAGATGGTCGCTCACTTGACTATAGTCGTATGGAAGAGCAGAAAGGTGATGATGTCCCGGGAAAATTTAGTTATACAGACACTCCGAAGCTTAATAAGCAAAGAAGCTGTTTTATTACTTATACAAATGAAGCCGTTCATGATGTTCTCAAAACAGGATTTGAGCAAAGTCCAATGTTTACAGGCAGGATTAAAGGTATAGGACCCCGCTATTGCCCATCCATAGAAGATAAAATTAACCGGTTTGCCGACAAAGAACGCCACCAGTTATTTATAGAACCCGAAGGATGGAACACAGTTGAAATATATATAAATGGATTCAGCACTTCATTACCGGAAGAAGTGCAATATAAAGCTCTTACTAAAATTCAGGGACTTGAAAATGCAAAGATGTTCCGACCCGGTTATGCGATTGAATATGACTATTTCCCACCACATCAGCTTAAACTTTCATTAGAAACACAAAAAATTGAGAATTTGTATCATGCAGGACAAATTAATGGCACTACAGGATATGAAGAAGCTGCGTGCCAGGGATTGATGGCTGGAATTAATGCACATAGAAAGATAAAATGGGAGAATCCGATTATTTTAGACAGAAGCGCTGCCTATATTGGTGTACTTATAGACGATTTAATTAATAAAGGGACCGAAGAACCCTACCGCATGTTCACCAGCAGAGCAGAGTTCAGAATACTTTTAAGACAGGATAATGCGGACATTCGTCTCACACCGATAGGTAATCGGATTGGATTAGCGGGAGAAGATAGAATGAGCAGAGTTAGCCAAAAGCAAAAGAATTTAGAATATATAATTAATTACTTTAAAAAGACAGCAGTAGAGCCATCAGAAATAAATAGTGCATTACTTGCATCTGGAAGTAGTGAATTAAAAGATAAAACCAAATTGTTCAATGTACTCAGTCGTCCTCAAATTACAATTAATACACTCAGAAAAGCTTTACCAATAATAGATAATATATTGCAAAATATTGATAATGAATCAATTGAAGAATCAGAAATTCTGATGAAATATGAGGGATATATTGAAAAGGAAGTTGAATTGGTATCTAAAATGTCACGACTTGAAGATGTTCGTATTTCAGAATCATTTGATTTTCATAAAGTTAAATCGCTTTCGATGGAAGCAAGAGAAAAACTATCCAAGATAAAACCAGGTACAATAGGGCAGGCAAGCAGAATCAGCGGTGTTACGCCTTCTGATGTATCAGTATTAATGGTATATATGGGTAGATGACTAAAAATTATTTTGATATTTAATTGTGTCTATCTCTCTATAGCTACAATACTTTATATCTCTGTAGATGAATGAATTTATACTTGACTTTCCGATATTCGCAGCTATTTAAAAAATGAGTACTTACAAAGAATATAAATCATTAAATCTCCCGGAAATTGAGAGGGAGATATTGCAGTTCTGGAAAGAAAATAATGTATTTGAAAAAAGCATTTCCGGTCGTGAAGGGAAAAATCATTTTGTCTTCTATGAAGGACCGCCAAGCGCTAATGGTATGCCGGGTATTCATCATGTAATGGCGCGTACTATTAAAGATATTTTTTGCCGTTACAAAACTCTGCAGGGATTTCAAGTTAAAAGAAAAAGCGGATGGGATACTCATGGGCTGCCTGTTGAACTAAGCGTTGAAAAAAATTTAGGCATTACTAAAGAAGATATCGGAAAGAAAATTTCCATAGAGGAATACAACGCGGAATGTCGTCGTGAGGTAATGAAATATAAAACAGCGTGGGAAGAGCTTACTAATAAAATGGGTTACTGGGTTGACCTTGATAATCCATACATCACTTATGACAATAGCTATATTGAAACACTATGGTGGGCGTTAAAAAGACTATATAAGAAAGGATTACTTTATGAGGGCTATACTATTCAGCCATTTTCTCCTGCGGCAGGAACAGGATTAAGTACACATGAGCTGAATCAGCCGGGTACTTACAGAATGGTAAAAGACACCACTGTAGTTGCACAATTCAGGATAAAGAAAAATGAGCAATCGAAATTTCTTTTTGATACAGCTAAAAGCGATGACTTATTTTTTATTGCATGGACAACAACTCCATGGACACTTCCTTCAAATACAGCGCTGACTGTCGGCGACGATATAGAATATGTTCTCGTAAATACTTTCAATCAATACACAGGACTACCGATAAATGTTATACTCGCAAAACCATTAGTGAGCCGTTGGTTTGATGTTACTATGGAAAATACAGAACTTGTTTATGAAGCAGGTAAGAAGGAAATTCCATGGAAAGTGTTACAGTCATTTAAAGGAAAAGATATTGAGGGAATCCGCTATGAACAACTGCTCCCGTATCAGCAGCCCTCTGATGGTGATGCTTTTAAAGTGGTTTCAGGAGATTTTGTTACAACAGAAGACGGAACCGGAATAGTGCATACTGCTCCCAGTTTTGGCGCCGATGATTTTAGAATGGCGAGAAAATATAAACTTGGAACTCTAACACTTGTTGACAAGCAAGGAAAATTTGTTGAAGGTGTCGGCGAGTTTTCGGGTATGTATGTGAAGAATTACAAAGACGATGCTAATTGGGAAAATCCGGATGTGCTTATCAGCATCAAATTGAAGAAAGAAAACAAAGCGTTCAGAGTTGAGAAATACGAACACAATTATCCTCATTGCTGGCGCACAGATAAACCGGTAATTTATTATCCGCTTGATTCATGGTTTATAAAAACTACTGAAGCAAAAGAGAGATTAGTTGAACTGAATAAAACCATCAACTGGAAACCTGAGTCAACCGGTACAGGAAGATTTGGCAACTGGTTAGAAAATCTTCAGGATTGGAATTTGTCGCGTTCGCGTTTTTGGGGAACACCACTTCCAATTTGGAAATCCGAAGACGGCACAGAAGAAATATGTATAGGTTCTTTTCAAGAATTGAAAGACGAAGTAAAGAACTCAGAAGAGCGGGCAAAAAAATTTGGAATCACTTACAGTGCTGCAGTGCTTGAACCTGAACTGAAGGATTTACACCGTCCATATATTGACCGTATCTGGTTTGTATCTGAAACGGGCAAAAAACTTGTCCGTGTATCTGATTTGGTTGATGTATGGTTTGATAGCGGAGCCATGCCATTTGCACAATGGGGACTTGACCATAAGAAACTTACAGAAGAAAACGCTCAGCCATTTAATAAAGAATGGAACGAATCATTCCCGGCTGATTTCATTGCAGAAGGTGTTGATCAAACAAGAGGATGGTTTTTCACCCTTCATACACTTGCTACTTTGCTATTTGATTCAGTAGCTTATAAGAATGTAGTTTCAAACGGATTGGTATTAGACAAGAATGGAAATAAGATGTCGAAGCGGTTGGGTAATGCAGTTGATCCATTCAGTACAATTGAGAAGAATGGCGCAGATGCAACACGCTGGTACATGATTTCTAATGCGCAGCCGTGGGACAATTTAAAATTTGACATTGGAGGAATTGACGAAGTGAAGCGTAAATTTTTTGGAACACTTTATAATACTTATTCCTTCTTCGCTCTTTATGCAAATATTGATAAGTTCTGTTACAATGAAAAAGAGATTCCGTTGTCACAGCGCCCGGAGATTGACAGATGGATTATTTCATTGTTAAATTCATTGATAAAATCAGTTCAATCGGATTTGGATGATTATGAACCCACTCGTGCAGTGCGCAGCATTCAGGATTTTGTGGATGAGCATTTAAGCAACTGGTATGTACGTCTGTGCAGACGCAGATTCTGGAAAGGAGATTATTCGGAAGATAAGATAGCATCCTATCAAACTCTTTATACCTGCCTTGATGTTCTTTCTAAATTGATGTCGCCGGTTGCACCTTTCTTTGCTGATTTTCTTTTTAGAAATCTTAATACTGTAACACAAAAGGGAAAGTTTGAATCAGTTCATCTTTCTGATTTTCCAAAATCGAATGAAAAAGCCATTGATAAACCACTTGAAGAGCAAATGCAACTCGCACAGGATATTTCTTCATTGGTTCTTTCACTCCGCAAAAAAGTGAATATTAAAGTACGCCAGCCGATGAACAAGATTCTGATTCCGGTTTTGAATGACAACTTTAAATCTCAAGTTGAAAAAGTTAAAAATCTTATTCTCTCAGAGGTGAATGTGAAAGAAATTCAGTTTATTGATGAAACAGAAGGAGTCATCAGTAAAAAGGCAAAAGCCAATTTCAAACTGCTTGGACAGAAACTTGGCAACAAAATGAAAATTGCTGCAGACCATATTGCTGCTTTGAACAACGGGCAAATTCGCGAATTGGAGAAAAAGGGTAATTACGATCTGAATATTGATGGAGAATCTGTAAATATTCTTATTAATGAGGTAGAAATTATCAGTGAGGACATTCCGGGATGGCAGGTTACAAACAAGGGTGAACTTACGGTTGCTTTAGATGTAACTATAACAAAAGAACTGACAGAGGAAGGAAATGCTCGTGAGCTGGTGAATAAAATTCAGAGATACAGAAAAGACAGTAATTTTAATGTTACTGACCGCATTTCAATTTCTATTGAGAAACAGCCACAAATAGATTCTACAATAATCCATTATAAAGATTATATTTGCGCGGAAATTTTAGCAGATGAATTGCAACTCGTTGATTCTCTTGATAATGGAGAATCATTTGAAGTGAACGATTTTTCTGTAAAAGCAATTATCAATTTAAAAAAATAATTACGCACTTATGGCAAAAAAAACCAAGAAGGCGACAAAACCTGCAAAGAAATCGTCAGCGAAGAAATCCACTGCGAAAAGCTCTGTGAAAAAAGTAAGTAAACCTGCTTCAAAAAAACAAGCTAAAAAAGCAGCCAAAACCACAAAGAAAGCAGTTACAAAAAAAGTAAAAAAGACCAAGGATAAACCGGCAAAAAATACTCCCCCCAAAACGACAACAAAGGTGGCGGTACATAAATCCAAAATACCCGATAGCCGTAACCGATATAGCGACAGAGAGTTATTTGAATTCAAGAACCTGATAGACGAAAAACTTGAAGCTGCACGTAACGAATTGAAATATCTGAACGACCAAATTAACCGTAAAGGCGACAACGGAACAGACGACACCGAGAACAAATTTTCTACAATGGAGGATGGTTCTGTTGCCATGGAACGGGAATATCTTACTCAAATGGCTGCCCGTCAGACACAATATATAGACCATTTAGAAAAAGCGCTCATCCGTATTCAGAATAAAACCTATGGTATCTGCCGTGTTACAGGAAAGCTGATTGATAAAGACCGCCTGCGTGCTGTGCCCCATGCAACACTCAGTATGGAAGCTAAGCTGTTACAGCATAAATAGAACAGACAATTATCACATTAAATAATTTCAGAGAAGGAAAAAATTAAAGGAGGCGGACAGAGAATTGAAAATTGGTATTAGTTATTGAAAAAATATTCCCTTAGAATGATAACAACAAAAACTAAGGGTTTTCTTCTTCCTGCTCTCATTATAATCTTTGTTCTGCTGTTTGACCAGATGCTTAAGTTCTGGATAAAACTCAATTATTCTTATACTGAAAATCACCGAATCTTCAATTGGTTTTATCTTTACTTTATTGAGAATGAAGGAATGGCATTTGGAATGAAGTGGGGAGGAGATGCAGGGAAAATTCTTCTCACCAGTTTCAGAATTGTTGCAGCAGGATTTATAGGGTATTGGCTCAGCACATTGGTTAAACGCAAAGCCCATTTAGGATTAATTGTTGCTGTGGCGCTCATCTTTGCCGGTGCGGCAGGAAATATTATTGATTCAGTTTTTTACGGAAAAATTTTTTCTTCAAGCATTATAGGAACTCCGCCGGCTGTGTTGTTTCCGGATAATGGTGGTTATGCGGGATTCTTTCATGGGCGTGTGGTTGACATGCTTTACTTCCCTATTTTTGAAGGGTTCCTTCCACAATGGATTCCCGTGTATGGGGGTGAGTACTTTATTTTCTTCCAGCCGATTTTTAATATAGCGGATACCTCCATCACATCCGGAGTATTGTTGATTGTGATATTCCAGAAAAGATTTTTTGCAGAAACAAAGGCAAAAGAAATAACAGAGCCCGTTAAGCAGGAAGTGTCCGATACAGTAGATTCTCTTTAATACACCTTTCCTAAATCCCATTTAATTACTTCCCGCGATCAATGTCCTGATGGTGGCAGATAATATCAAAGTGACAGGTTTCAAACTGCTGATCGAGTGTTACAGTATTATTATTTTCTGCGTTAACGATTGTATATTCTCGCTGTAACAGCCAACGGATTAATTCTTTTGCAGATGATTGTTGCTGCAACAGTAAGTTGTTGTCTAATTCGATAAAAAGTTTAGGATGAAATTTATTGATCGTGTGCTCTGCTCCGGTCAAAACATTCATTTCAAAGCCCTCTACATCTATTTTTATTAAATCAACACGGCGAAGATTTTCATTTTGTAAGTAATAATCAAGAGTCATCACTTTAACCTTGTCTCTTTTTCCTGAATGAGAAAGAGAGACCATTCCTTTATTTCTTTCATCATTAATATTCAGGAATAATTCAGAATTATCTTTTCCCAGCGCACAAAGTTGAAGTGATATATTTTTCAAAAGAGGGTTAAGAGAAATATTTTTTTTGCATTTAATGAACACAACCGGATTCGGCTCAAAGCCAATTACTCTTCCTTTGTTGCCAACCACAGAAGCAAGGTTTAATAAAGTCTCGCCGATATTTACTCCTACATCAATAACTGTATTCTCTTTGTTCGCTAACGAATATAATTTTTCTCTCGGCTCAATTTTATTTTTGAAATAGATATTCCATTCTACCCAATCGCTGATATCTAATTCATACTGAATATTGTTTCTTTTCACCACTCGTAAAGTACCAGGAATATAATCGGTATGTCTTGGACGCAGCAGAAAGAACAGATTTTTTAAGAGAGGAACTGAAGTAAAAGAAATAATTATCAACTCTCCGGTACGATTGCAGAAGAAGGATTTGATAAATCGCTTGAATGATTCCATCTAAATGAAGAAGCCCTCCGAATAATCAGAGGGCTTTTGGTCGGGGTACCTGGACTCGAACCAGGGACCCCCTGCTCCCAAAGCAGGTGCGCTAGCCAACTGCGCTACACCCCGAAGTTTTGCGGAGAGGGAGGGATTCGAACCCTCGACACGCTTTAAAGGCGTGTAACGGTTTAGCAAACCGGCCCTTTCGGCCTCTCAGGCACCTCTCCATTTTCAGGTGGGCAAATTTAAAAAATATCTTCCGTGTTACAACAAAAGAAAAGGGACACAAAATTTGTATCCCTTTTTAGTTGAATGAAAATTATTTCAGGAAACACTAAGCTGAATTTTTTTCTCAATTTCAGCAACGGATTCTTTGAAATCTTTGTCGGTGTCCATTAAATCTTTTACTGCCTGACAACTATGTATTACGGTGCTATGATCTCGTCCACCAAAATGACGACCGATAACCTTCAAAGAATTTTTAGTAAAATTTTTCGCCAGATACATTGACAATTGTCTTGCCTGAACTACTGCCCGTTTGCGTGTTTTTTCTTTCAGCTTATCTGTAGGAACATTAAAGTATTCACATACTGCTTTTTGTATGTAGTCAATAGAAACTTCGCGAGAGATACTCTTTACAAAATTTTTGATAATCTTTTTTGCAAGTTCAAGATCTACTTCCTTTTTATTAAGAGATGCCTGTGCAAGCAAAGAAATTAAAGCGCCTTCTAATTCACGGATATTACTGTTGATATTGTATGCTACGAACTCAACTACTTCACGCGGAAGATCAATTCCATCAGCATACATTTTCTTTTCAAGAATTGCAATCCGGGTTTCAAAATCGGGAATTTGTAAATCAGCGGAAAGCCCCCACTTAAATCTAGACAATAATCTTTCTTCCATTCCCTCTAAATCACGAGGAGCACGATCTGATGTAAGAATCAACTGCTTGCCGGACTGATGAAGATGATTGAAGATGTGAAAGAAAATATCCTGTGTTCTGTCTTTGTTGGCAAAGAACTGAATGTCGTCAACAATCAGCACATCTACTAACTGGTAGAAATGAATGAAATCATTCACACTATTATTCTTTAGCGCATCAATAAACTGATTGGTAAATTTCTCAGAAGAAACATACAGAACAGTTTTATTACTCATTGCCTGCTTGATTTGGTTTCCAATCGCCTGGGCTAAGTGAGTTTTTCCTAAACCCACTCCCCCATAAATCACAAGCGGATTGAACGAAGTGCCACCGGGCTTTTGTGCAACAGCAAATCCTGCACTGCGAGCTAAACGGTTACAATCTCCCTCCACTAGGTTTTCAAAAATATAATTAGGATTGAGTTGCGAGTCAATATTTACCTTTTTCAATCCAGGAATGATAAATGGATTTTTGATTTGATTGCCTAGAGCAAGCGGTGCCGCTAATTCAGGATTCTTATGGGCTGTACTGGCATAGGTTGGTATATTAATAGTATAAGGAGCATGTTTGGTTGTTGTATTGTCAACCACTACCTGATACTCTAAGCGGGCGTCATTAGATAATTCGCGTTTCAATGCTTTGCGTAACAACATTACATAATGTTCTTCAAGCCACTCATAAAAAAACTGACTGGGTACCTGAATCGTCAGTACTTGTCCTTCAAGTTTAATTGGCTTTATCGGTTCGAACCATGTTTTGAAACTTTGAGCATTAACATTGTCATTGATGATTTTAAGGCATTCATTCCAAACGGAGTCAGCGGTCTTTGCCATGAGGTGAAAAAATAATTTAAGAGTTTATAATTAAGGTATCTGTGAGTCTGAAATCAAAAAACTAATTGAGGAGGCGAAGTTCAAAGAAATTTTTTCTCAACAAAATTTTTCAACAAAATTTTTTGAAATTTTTTTTTCAACTAAACTTCTTTGATAAATAAATTTTGATTAACTGCTTGCTTCTCTGAAAAATTTTTTCTGAACACTAAATCAAATCTTCCCAGTACTAATCCTGCCCAGCCCACCTGATTCACTATCACCTGTGCGCCATCTGCGTTCTTATAGCTGATTGGCTTCTCAAAAAAGGTATGCGTGTGCCCGCCAAGAATCATATCAATGTTAGAAGTTTGTTGCGCCAATGCTTCATCAGAAATTTTTTTTGAATCGTATCGGAAACCTAAATGTGATAAACAAATAACAAGATTGCAACTAAAACCGTGTTTTAATTTTTTTGCAATCTTGTTTGCAGCAGCAACGGGATCAGAATATTTTGTTTTACCAAACCATTCATTCGGCACCAAACCGTCAAGTTCTACTCCCAAACCGAACACGCCTACTTTTAGTTTTCCCTTATGAAAAATTTTGTACGGCAAACTTTTTCCTGCCATTGCAGTATCTGAGAAATCGTAGTTTGCACACAGTAGCGGAAATGTTGCGTGAACAAGTTGTTTTGCTAATCCATCTACACCGGCATCAAAATCGTGATTGCCGATAGCGGAAGCATCATAACCCATTTCACTCATCAGTTTTATTTCCAGCTCGCCTCTGTAAAAATTAAAATATGGCGTTCCTTCAAAAATATCTCCCGAGTCAAACAATAAAACGTTTTCTTCTTCGCCCCTGATTTTTTTTATCAAAGCCGATCGTTGTGCGGCACCACCTAATCCCTGATACTTTGAACCGTCTATAGGGAATGGCTCAATGCGCGAATGCCAGTCGTTCGTGTGAAGTATGGTAAGTTTGTATTCGTCATCTGCTTTTCCAAATACAGAAACAGGGAACGAACCCGCGCCGAGAAGCAAAGCGCCGCCACTGATAATTTTCAAAAAGCTTCTGCGATTGTTCATTTTGTTTTTTGCATGTAAGATAGTCAGTAAATAGAATTTATAAAAAATACTGACAGTAATTATATTTCTGTACCCTATAAACAAACAACAGTTACAAGAGGAAAAAAATTATTTAAATAGAAAAAAAGCAAGTAGTACAATATTATCTTACTGAAAAAATACCGGAAGGTTGTTTACGATATAAAAAGGTATGAAGTACAAGTGTTACAGTTAAACAATCCCGGAATGAAACCTATTCCAGGATCAGATTTTCTCTTGATATCAGCTCTTCTGCATTCATTTCTATTAATGTAGTAAGAGAGGTAAGCGCTTTCAGTTCTGAAAGGAGAGCGGCTTTTTTATTGAGCGGATAATATCCTTTAATAATCAGTAAGTAGTCAATCATCTTATATTCAGGAACTAAATTTTCTCCCATACATTTGTTTCCGATGATATGAAATTCCAGTTTGTTTATTTCATCATCGAACCGGAAATGGCAGAACTCGAGCAACTTGTTTTTCTTCTTTAAGCTCATCTCTACATTGTCTGTCTTTCTGAATCCGACATTTAAAAGCTTATTTAACAGCCAGCACAACTGATAATCGCGAGAAGTAGTTACCAATCCGATTAGCAGGAAATCCCAATCGTACTCAAACTGAATAATACTTTTTTTTACCACTTAGTTGTTTGAAGAGTGTTTTGTGACAAAAGTAAAAGCAGAGTATTTTCTATAAAAAAAATTGAGAACAGCGAATACACAATAAACAGTTGGCTGTAGCCGGCAGCAGTCACTTTTTACGAGTACTGTCGCCCAGTGTCCTAAAAACTAAAAATTAGGGGATAGCCGGCTGAACAAAATAAATTCATTAATTCCTTGCAAATCAGTTATAGTATCTTTTACTTTGCACCCGCATTTTAAAAAACCAAATAACACAGCTATGGCTGACATTGCAAGCAGAGTTAAAAAAATTATCATTGACAAACTTGGTGTTGATGAGGGTGAAGTAACCAATGAAGCGACTTTTACCAATGACTTAGGCGCTGATTCACTGGATACAGTTGAACTTATCATGGAGTTTGAAAAGGAGTTTAATATCTCTATTCCTGATGAGCAAGCTGAAACCATTTCCTCTGTAGGACAAGCAATTGCCTACATTGAGCAGCACGCTAAATAATTCATTCGTCCCTGATGGAGTTAAAACGAGCAGTAATCACCGGGCTGGGCGCCATTACCCCTTTGGGAAATTCTGTTGCCGAAACATGGGACGGAATGAAGAATGGTGTAAGTGGTGCGGGACCTATCACTTATTTCGATGTGTCGAAATTTAAAACCCGCTTTGCATGTGAGGTAAAGAATTTTGATCCGTTGAAATATTTTGAGAAAAAAGAAGCACGGAAACTTGACGGATTTGCTCAGTATGCCATTGCTTCAGCCATAGAAGCTGTAGCAGATGCGAGGTTAGATTCTCCTGCCATCAATAAGCGCCGCGTAGGTGTGGTATTCGGTTCGGGAATAGGGGGAATTCATGAGCTTACCAGTGAACTGGAATCCTTTTTTAAAGGAGATGGAACTCCACGATTCAGTCCTTTTCTGATACCTAAAATGATTCTGGATATTTCCACTGGACATATCTCTATTAAATATGGTTATCAAGGTCCGAATTATGCTGTTTGTTCTGCCTGTGCAAGTTCTACCAGCGCATTGATAGACAGTTTTAATTTAATTCGTCTTGGAAAGGCAGATGCTATAGTAGCCGGCGGTTCGGAATTTCCGATTACTATTCCAGGTCTTGGCGGTTTTGTTTCTGCCAAAGCATTATCGGAAAGAAATGATGACCCGAAATCTGCTTCTCGTCCGTTTGATAAAGACCGTGATGGTTTTGTAATGGGTGAAGGAGGTGTTACACTTGTTATGGAAGAGTTGAATCATGCTAAAGCACGCGGAGCAAAAATTTATGCAGAAGTAGTTGGTGGCGGTATGAGTGGCGATGCTTATCATATTACGGCTCCTCATCCGGAAGGATTAGGTGCACTGTATGTAATGGAAAATGCGTTGGAAGATGCAGGATTAAAACCGACAGACATTGATTATATAAATGTTCATGGTACTTCCACTCCGTTAGGCGATGTAGCTGAAATAAAAGCAATTCAAAAATTATTTGGAGAGCATACCTATAATCTTTCTATCAGTTCTACCAAATCAATGACCGGTCATTTACTTGGTGCAGCGGGCGCTTTGGAAAGTCTTGCTTGTATAATGGCAATAAAAGACAGTCTGATTCCGCCAACGATTAATCTTTATGAGCCGGATCCGGAAATTGACCCTCGCATAGATTTAACACCAAATAAAGCAAAGCCGAGAGCGATTAACTATGCGATGAATAATACTTTTGGATTTGGCGGACACAATGCGTCTGTCATTTTTAAGAAATACAGTCAATAAATTTCATCACACAGAATGCAGAGTAGTATTCATTTATAATAGATGAAAAAATACTTTTCTGTTTTCAGAGCCACAAACCCCAAATCACCTCTTGCGGAATATTGCAGGAAATCTGATTGATATTTTATTCTCCCGCAGTAATAGATTCTCAAAAAAGATTGAGCATCTCACGGGACTTCGCCCAAGGAATGTACAGTTGTATCATCTTGCCTTTCTGCATAGCTCGCTTTCCGCAGAAACAAACCTAAGTAATGAAAGGCTTGAATATCTGGGAGATGCCGTTCTTAGTTTAGTGATTGCGGATTATTTGTTTAATAAATTTCCTTATAAAGATGAGGGTTATCTGACTGACTTGCGGAGCAAGATGGTTAGCCGTAATCAGTTGAATACACTTGCGATGAAAATGGGAGTGGAGGAGCTGTTACAGTATAATAAGCAAGATTCATTTCTTAGCAAAAGAGCAATTTCAGGGAATGCGCTGGAGGCATTAATTGGCGCTGTTTATCTTGACCATGGATACGAAGGAGGGAAAAAATTTATTCTAAAAAAAATAGTTTCTCCCTTTCTTGATATTACAGAAGTGGAAGTATCTGGATTTAACTACAAAAGTAAATTGCTGGAGTGGGCACAGAAACATTCAGTACAAGCTGAATTTAAAGTGGTGGAAGAAAAGCGAAATGCACACTATAGTTTTTATAAAGTTGCATTGATGATAGACAGTAATGTTGTGGGAAATGGTGAAGCGAACAGTAAGAAGAGTGCGGAGAAAAATGCAGCCAAAGAAGCGTTTATTAAATTAGGGATTAAAGAAGATGAGTTTAAATAGAGTTTGTAAGAGCATAAACATTTTGTGATAACACTTCTAAAAAAGATTCCTATACTTGCACCCGTTAAGTTCTTTACTTTATTTCTCATTAACCGGAGAGGGTTGTACTTAAACGTGCATTAAAGGGGAATCGTGTGAAAGTCACGAGCTGTCCCGCAACTGTAAGTAACACTAAGGTTTTATCAACAAAGTCCACTGCTCGATATATTGAGATGGGAAGGACGATAAAACTGTTACAAGTCAGGAGACCTGCCTTTTCCGAATTAGCCATGCTTTCGTGGATTGAAGCAACAGCCGGTATAACACAGGAATTATTTTCCTGATTTTTTTCTGCCGTTTTCTTTCCGAAGCATTATGAAATACAGTAAATGCAAATCGGATAACATGCAGAATAAGCAACTCTTAATAATATTTTTTCTTCTTTGTTTGCAGACTGTTACAGTTGTTGCGCAACACACTGTTTCCGATTCTACCTTACAACTAAAGGAGGTGGTGGTGGAAGCTCCGCGTATTTCGGATTTCATACCCGGCTATAAAATTGTCCGGATTGATTCATTGACGAAGTCAGAATATGGACAACAGAATTTATCTGATTTACTTGCTGATGAAAGCCCGTTGTTTATAAAATCTTATGGGCTTGGTTCACTTGCTGTTGCTTCTTTCAGAGGAGGAAGCGCTTACCAGACGGCTGTATTATGGAATGGTATTTCACTTTCCAGCCCGATGAATAGCCAGTTGGACTTAGCTCTTGTTCCTGTGGATGCAGCCGATGATATAAAGTTGCAATACGGCGGCAGCAGCGCTCTATTTGGCAGCGGGGCAGCAGCGGGAGTTATTCATTTGCTCAGTAATCCAAAATTTAACCGGGGAATTACAACACGACTTAATATTTCTGCGGGAAGCTTTAATGACTATCGTCAGAATATTTTAGTTGAAGTGAGCAAGAAGAAAATTGTTTCAGTGTTAAAGATTTTTAATGCTTCAGCTCTTAACAATTTCGAATACACAAATATTTATACAGCTTCAGGTGTTACAGTGAATCAGACACATGCACAACTGAAGAATCAGGGATTAATAAGTGAAAATAAATTTCTGATAAATAATAATCAGACACTGAGTGTTAATACATGGCTGCAACATACCGACCGGAACATACCGCCAACCATGTTACAACAGGAAAGTAAAACCAATCAGACAGATGATGCACTGAGAGTAACATCGGAGTGGAAGTATGAAAAGAAAAGAACAGTAACTTTTGTACATGCCGCATGGCTTAATGAACGAATAATTTTCTCCGACCCACTTTCAGGAATTTTAGATACAAGTAAAACCCAGCAGCTAATCGGTGAAGCAGAAACTAAAATTACTTTGAGTAAAAATCATTTCATCAATATTGGTATTCATAACACTTACTCAACAGCGGGACACAATAACTATGAAAGTAGTCCTCATCAGGACAGGATTGCATTATTCGCATCCTATCTTTTCACCTCTGAAAACAAGAAACTAAGCGCCGGTTCATCTTTAAGGGAAGAGCTTATAGATTTTTCTCAACCTCTCTTCACTTACTCAGCAAGCGGTGAATATGTCATTACAAAATGGATTTCTGCGAGAGCAAATGCTTCAAGAGTATATCGTGTTCCATCATTCAATGATTTGTATTGGAAGCCCGGCGGAAATCCTGATTTACAGCCCGAAGAAGGATTTGCCGAAGAAGCAGGAATAAATCTGAAACTGAAGAACAAGATTTTTCAGTTTACTACAGATGTAACAGTATTCAACCGCAATATTGAAAACTGGATTTTATGGATGCCCGGAATAACGTACTGGAGCGCTCAAAATGTAATGACTGTGTGGAGTCGCGGAATGGAAACCAATAGCTCTCTTTCTATAACAGTTAAAAATATAAAAATAACAATTGCAGCGCTTACAGAATATGTGCTATCCACTAATACAAAAGCAAAAACAGAAAATGATAATTCTGTCGGACATCAGTTGATATATACTCCCATGTACAGCGGTATGGCAAAATTATCAGTAGCATATAAAAATCTTCAACTCACCTACCGTCATAATTATATTGGCTACCGATATACTTCGACAGATAACACACAGTATCTGATACCTTATGATTTAGGTTCGGCTTACTTTTCATACAACAAAAAATTTAAAGACTACGGAGGGGGAGTTTTTTTTCAGGTAAATAATATCTGGAATGAACAATATCAGGTAATAAGCAACAGGGCTATGCCCGGAGTAAATTATAACGGAGGAATTTCAATTCAATTTAATAAACAAACTAAGTCATGACAAAACAAATCAATCAACCAATCAATTTCAGCAAAATGAAAAATCAATTACAAAAACTTGCACTTTCAATATTGATATTGATAAGTGTGAAAGCAAATGCACAAACCGTTTCTGATTTTGAATCACTAACGCTTGCTCCAAATTCCTATTGGGATGGTGCAACATCACCCGGTGGAACAACTTTTCTTAGCGGCAATGCTATCTTTCAAAATAGCTATGATGCCGGCTTTTCTTATTGGGCAACCGGATGGGCATACAGCAACATGCAGGACAGCACCACGGACGGGTTTGTAAATTTATATAGTGCCATAACAGCCATCGGATATAATGGCTCTTCCATTTATGCTGAAGGCACTTATGCTGCAAGGGTTAATTTGAATGCAGTAGCAATTGGAAAAGCTGTAAACGGTTTTTACATCACCAATTCAACCATTGCTGCTTTAAGTATGAGAGACGGCGATGCATTTGCAAAAAAATTTGGAGGACCTACGGGCAACGATCCCGATTGGTTTAAACTTACTATACGCAATTGGTATGGCGGTGTAATGACCAATGATAGTGTTGAATTTTATCTGGCTGATTATCGCTTTTCAAACAATACTCAGGACTATATTGTAAAAACCTGGCAGTGGGTTGATCTGACTTCACTGGGAAATGTGGATAGTCTCAGCTTTGAATTGTCATCAAGTGATGCCGGAGCCTTTGGAATAAATACTCCTGCTTATTTCTGCATTGATAATTTTTCAACTGCAGATGTAGCAACAGGGGTGAATCAAATAAATAATTCAACCGGAGTTAATGTGTTTCCAAACCCTTCAAGTGATTTAATTAATGTACAGCTTAATAATACTCAACACAATCTGGCAGAAATAAAAATCACTGATATTACAGGCAGAATAGTTTTTACAGAAAGTACTTTTTCAACCTCAATACAAATTCCTTTAACGAAATTTCCTAAAGGCATTTATAACATTACTATTTCAGAGAATGCATTTGTAACATCCAAAACACTTATAAAACAATGATTAGAAATATAATATTTATAATTTGCCTATTGCCAATTATACTTCTAAAGGCTTACGGTCAGTTTCCTCCACCTGCGGGTCAGCCGGGAACAACTGCTATTCATAAAGACAGTTCCGTTTTTATATCATGGGCAACAGGTTGTACAGTAGTACGAGGACATCAGGATATTTCAAATGAATTGTTGGGGTATGCAAGTACGGGGGATAGCGCTATGGCTCTTGGCAAGGCAGGAGAAAACGGAGTAGTAAGTTTAGGTGATGGCGGCTATGCTATTGTAACATTTGACTATCCGATAGCCGACGAATCCGGTTGGGACTTTGCTGTTTTTGAAAATGGATTTAATGACACTTTTCTTGAATTGGCTTTTGTGGAAGTTAGCTCAGATGGAGTAAATTACTTTCGTTTCCCCGCTACTTCGTACACTCAGGATACAGTGCAGATTTCCGGCTTTGGCGAACTGGATGCTACAAAGATTGATAACCTTGCCGGTAAATACCGCGCTTCCTATGGAACACCATTTGATTTGCAGCAACTGTCTAATCAATCCGGATTAAATGTAAATGCTGTAACACACGTGAAGGTAATTGATGTAGTCGGGTGTATTCAGGATGAATACGCCACTCATGATCAATACGGAAATAAAGTAAACGATCAATGGAACACACCCTTTCCGTCCGGCGGTTTTGACCTTGATGCAGTGGGTGTAATCAATCAGTCAATAACAAACAGTCGTGATTTATTAAACAGTGCTTCTATAAATATTTATCCCAATCCCGCGGACAGAGGTATATTTATTCAAGGCGGTTTGACAGATAGAATAAAGGAAGTAACACTTACCAATAACTTAGGGCAAACTGTAACAGTATGGAAAGATATTGCACAAATAGTATCCTTAGATACTACATCACTGCCCGACGGATTGTATTTTTTAACTATAAAAAGCGCTGAAATAACCATGACAAAAAAACTAATTGTACACCATGATTAAGAGAATTTTATTTTGTGTAACAGCAAGTGTGTTACTCTTTGTATCCTGTAAAAAAGATATACCACCGGTATCAGAGAAAAGCACAACTATTTCGCAGGGCAATAATGGAGTTTATATAACCAATGAGGGAAATTTTCAATTCGGTAATGCAATGGTGAGTTATTATGCAGACGGAATGACTGATGCCGTAGAGGATTTATTTCAACCGGCTAATCATCGTCCATTGGGGGATGTGTGCCAGAGTATATATTTATTCAATAGAAAAGTATATATCATAGTAAACAATTCAGGGAAAATAGAGGTTGTCAATCCCTCTACATTCGTTTCAACAGCGACTATTTCAGGATTGAAATCACCACGATATTTTCTCCCGGTCAGCAATAGTAAAGCATACATTTCTGATATGTATGCTAATGCCATTTCGGTAGTTGATTTAAACAGTAACACTGTAACAGGAACAATTCCATGCCCGGGTCAGACTCAGGAACTTCTACTTGCTTACGGAAAAGTGTTTGTTACAAATGAGCACAGCAACAAACTCTATGTTATCAATTCATCTAACGATATGATTTCTGACAGCATTATTATAGGATATGGCTCTAATTCTATCGTTGAAGATAAAAACAGTAAACTATGGATTCTTTGTGCGGGAAAGTCGGGTAATCCAAAAGCTTCTTTACATCGCATTAATCCGGTTGATAACACTATTGAATATTCATGGTCATTTGATAAAAAAACAGACTCACCCTGGCGGCTCAACATTAACGGCGGCAGAGATATTTTATATTTCCTTAACAAGAACTGTTACGGTATGGCTGTTACAGATACCCTGCTTCCATCAACAGAACTGATTGCATCAAACGGAAGAAACTTCTATGGCTTAGGCATTAATCCGAACAATGGCAATATTTATATCTCAGATGCGATAGACTATGTACAGCGAGGCAAAGTATATATCTACAAGCCGGATGGAAACGTTGTTACAAATTTTTTAGCAGGAATTATTCCTAACAGCTTTTATTTTAAGTAGCGGGAAAATAACAGAGAGGTTTTATTACAAGACTGAAAAATTTCAAATCTTAAATCACAAGCCGGTATAACGCGGTAATTGATTAATTTCGTCCTTCAAAAATTTAATCTAATGGTTTGGACGGACATCCTTGAAATTTTAAAATACACTTTACCGGCAGTAGTTGTTTTAATTACCGCTTATCTGCTTTTAAAAATCTTCCTACAGTCGGAACATGAAAAAAGACAGTTGGAAGTACGTGTCGAAAATTATAAAACATCACTTCCTATTCGTTTACAGGCGTATGAACGACTGACCCTTTTTCTGGAAAGAATTTCTCCTAACAATCTTATCCATCGCGTGAACAAACCGGGTATGAATGCCCGCGATCTGCAGTTGGCGCTTATTTCCAATATTCGAATGGAATATGAACATAATCTTGCCCAGCAGATTTATGTAAGCGGCAACACATGGATGATGATTGTGCAAGTGAAAGAAGAAATTGTCAGCATCATTAATCGTTGTGCGGTTGAACTGCCGGAAGCTGCACAAGGGAAAGATCTGAGCCGTCGTATTATCGAATACTTTATCAGTAATGAACAGGCGCTGCCTACTCAAAAAGCGCTTGATACAATTAAGGCAGAGGTGAAGAAGATTTATTGATAGTTCAGAAAAATTCCTGACTAAAAATGGAGCAGAAAATAAATACTCAAACTGTTCTTAAATTATTCCATGAAGAAATCATCTGAAAATAAAGAAGAAAAAAAATTCTTTACCGATGCAGATATAGAAGTGCAGGCGCTCTATACAGAGCTCACTCATCCTGTAAATGAATTACCCGGAGAATTTCCATTTACAAGAGGTGTTCATTCAACAATGTATCGTAACAAACTGTGGACGATGCGGCAGTATGCCGGATTTTCTACTGCAGAAGAATCCAATAAGCGATATCATTATCTGTTACAGCAAGGCACTTCCGGTTTGTCAGTGGCGTTCGATTTACCTACACAAATCGGCTACGACAGTGATCATGATATGGCAGAAGGAGAAGTAGGGAAAGTAGGAGTGGCTATTGATTCACTTGAAGACATGGAAATACTTTTCAAAGGAATTTCACTTGAAAAGATTTCTACTTCTATGACCATTAATTCGACGGCATTTATTCTGCTGTCATTTTATGTTGCATTAGCCAAACGGCAAGGAGCAGATATAAAAAAAATATCCGGCACTGTTCAGAATGATATTCTAAAAGAGTATGCTGCAAGAGGTACTTACATCTATCCGCCGAAGCCATCCATGCGGCTGATTACTGATATTTTTGATTTCTGCAGTCGCGAAATACCTAACTGGAATACTATATCAGTTAGCGGTTACCACATTCGAGAAGCAGGCTCTGATGCGGTGCAGGAGTTGGCTTTCACTTTGGCAAACGGAAAAGCATACCTGAAAGCAGCAATAGCAAAAGGGCTGGATATAAATGTTTTTGCAAAACGGATTTCTTTCTTCTTCAATGCACACAATAATTTATTTGAAGAAGTGGCAAAATTTCGTGCAGCAAGAAGGATGTGGGCAAAAATTACAAGAGAGCTTGGTGCTACTGATCCACGGGCGCAGATGTGCCGCTTCCATACTCAGACAGGCGGCTCAACATTAACGGCACAGCAGCCGATGAATAATATAGTGCGTGTTACAGTTCAGGCAATGGCAGCAGTGCTGGGAGGTACACAATCCTTGCATACCAACGGGTACGATGAAGCGCTTTCACTTCCGACGGAAGAAGCGGCGGCAATTGCATTGCGCACTCAGCAAATAATAGCTTATGAAAGTGGTGTTACAGAAACGGTAGATCCGCTTGCCGGCTCATTCTTTATTGAGTCGCTGACTGACGAAGTGGAGAAAGCAGCATGGAAATACATAGAGAAGATAGATGCAATGGGCGGTGCGGTGAGTGCAATAGAGCAGGGATATATGCAGGAAGAAATTGCCCGATCGTCTTATAATTACACTAAGAAGATAGAGAGAGAAGAAAAAATTATTGTAGGAGTAAATAAATATCAGACGAAAGAAAAACCTTATGAGAAAAATCTCCGGATTGATGAATCCATCCGAACCATTCAAATAGAAAAACTTAAAACACTCCGTGCAAAACGCGACAACGATAAAGTCAAGTTACTGTTACAGCAATTACAGCAAAAAGCAGGGACAGAAGAAAATCTGATTCCGACAGTGATAGAAGCGGTTGAAAGTTATGCCACGCTCGGAGAAATAGCAGGATCGCTGAGGGAAGTGTTTGGCGAATACAAAGGATAAACAACAAAAGGATGAATTTGCAATATTTAAGATTTAGCAAGTTGAAATTATCCAACCTATGTCTTTTATACTTTGTTGCTCTTACTTTATCATTACTCTGTTACAGTTGCTCTCCTAAAGTTTATGTAACCAGCAACACTTCTGAGAAGTACGGAATCAATAACAGTATGTCGGCAGATTCAGATATGTTAAAAACTATTCAGCCATATAAAGACAGTTTATTCGCAAAAATGAATGTAGTAATTGCACAGAATGAGTCTATACTGATTAACTCACAGCCGGAAGGTTCTCTCGGAAACTTGATGGCGGATATAATTCTGAAGAAAGGAATGGATTATGCTCATCAACCGATTGATTTCTGTATTGTAAACTTTGGCGGCATCCGCTTGATGTCTTTACCGCCCGGAAATGTAACAGTCGGAAAGATTTACGAACTAATGCCGTTTGACAATCGTGTTGTGCTGCTTAAAATAAAAGGCAGTACTATACAACAACTAATGAATGTTGCAGTTGCTGACGGAGGATGGCCTGTATCTGGAATGAAGTATTCTATTCATGATAAAAAAGTTACAAATATTTCTATCCAACAACAGCCACTTGATACCAACAAAATTTACTCTCTCGTTTGTTCGGATTATTTAGCTAACGGGGGAGATAATTGCTTTATGTTGAAAGAATATCCTCAACAAGAATTGAATGTGCTGTTCCGTGATATGCTGATTATCTATCTGCAGGAATTAACAGCAGATGGAAAAAAAATTCAGATGCCATCAATGAACAGAATTTCAGCAGAATAGGAAAACTGAATTAATTTAAAGCAGGATAGAATGAAAAATTTTCTTTAAATCTTTTCAATTCTTCTAAAATATCTGAGGAAGGCAGAGGGATTAATTTGTAGAGATTACTTTCCGGTTTTACCTTCATTTGTTGCATTTCAAGATGCTGATTAATAAATAAAAATTCCAAATCAGGATAGAGTTGCTTAATCACATTTACCAACTCCATTATCTGTATATTTTTATCAGAAAGATTATACGTGCCTGAAGGAATCTGCTGTAACAGCATTTGTTCCAGAATGTGTGTTACCTTTTCAACATGAATAAATGAACGAAACTGTTTACCGTTTCCGTGTATGGTTATTCTGTTAGCATAGTTTGCATCGAACATAAAGCGGTTAATTACTGCATCGAATCTCATACTCTTGCTGTAGCCATACACATTACCACAGCGCAGAATCTGAGTATTAATTTTTTCAAATATTCTTTGAACATGTCCTTCACCACGCCATTTACTCATAGCATAAAAACTATCCGGCGAAGGCGGAGTACTTTCTGCCACCTCTTCCTTTGATGAACCATAAACGGAAGAACTGCTCATGAAAATAAATTGCTTCACATCACTTTCTTCTACAGCATAAATCAACTCTGCTGTTCCCCAGTGATTGATTTGTTCAAAAGAATGTGAATCAATATTGGCAAACGGGGTAGTAACTTTTGCTGCCAGATGAACTACTTTATCAATTCCTTCGAGAGTTTTACGAATCTTACGAGAGTCTAATATGTCTCCATTAACAAACCGTACTTTTGTAGTTACGATTCGGTCACAAAGGAAAAGATTATAATTGCCTCTATCCAAATTATCATAGACAGTAATACTTTCGATTTCAGGATTGGCAGCAAGACGGTAAATTAATTCAGTTCCAATATAGCCGGCTCCACCGGTGATTAACACTTTCATTTTTGTTATGAGTTATACTTAATGTTCATTTAAACCTTTCTCACCAACCAAATCAGTATTCAGTCCGCACTCTACCTTTTTTAAACCATACCAACGAGCATCACGCTCGCCCATTTCAGGATTGAATTTCTGTGTACAGGGTTCACAACCGATACTTAAATATCCTTTTGATTCAAGCGGATGATGCGGAATATTGTATTGCTTCAAATAATCGTGAATCATCTTAGGTGTCCAGTCAAGCATCGGATGAAAACGGATACAACCGTGCGGTGCAGGCTCTTCTATCTTAAACTTTTTTCTGACAGCGCTTTGATCGGCACGCACGCCATTTATCCATATATCGTATTCATGGAGTACCGGTTCGAGCGGCAGAGTCTTATTCAGGTAACAGCAGAAGTCAGGGTCAGAAGCAAAGAGTAGTTTCCCTTTGGCATCTTTCTGTAGGGATTTAGGAACAGGCGAAAACAAATCTGTTACAGTTGTATCGAACCGTTTTGCTATTTCATCTTTAAAGGCAATGGTTTCGGGAAAATGGTATCCGGTGTTTAAGAAAAAAACCGGAATGCTTTTGTCAATCTTCGTCAGTATGTGTAAAAGGACAAGACTATGAGATTGAAAAGAGCAGGTCGTAAACAGTCGAAGCCCCCGGGATTGATATTCCTGAATCCTCAGTTTTATCTCTTCAATTTTCATTTCTGCGAATGTCCGTCAGAAAAGTTGTATCACAAAGTTTAATAGCAGACTTTTAATAGATATAATAAAAAGCTAATTTTTATTTTAGTTTTGTCCCGACATCATTTTTTAATAAACAATAAAATCATTTTTTATGGGAATGTTAAAAGAGTTTCGTGATTTCGCTATGAAAGGCAGCGTAGTTGACCTTGCAGTAGGAGTAGTTATCGGCGGTGCATTTGGCGCTATTGTTAGTTCTCTTGTTGGTGATGTTATTATGCCGGTAATTGGTGTACTCACCGGAGGAATTGATTTTTCAGGACTCAGTATGAAGGTCGGCGAAGCCAGCGTTGCGTATGGAAAATTCATTCAGGCAACTTTTGTTTTTATTATTATCGCTTTTTCTCTTTTCATTGTAATTAAAGCCATGAACTCTGTAAAGAAAAAAGAAGCGGCGGCTCCTGCAGCGCCTCCGGCTCCATCTGCTGAGGAAAAACTGCTGGCAGAAATCCGCGACCTTCTGAAAAAATAATCTCTGACCCAAACATTTATTAATACTATGATGAGGAAGTTATTCCCCGTAATTCTGCTTTGCTCTGTTACAGTTGCAGCATTCGCTCAAACTCCTCCGGCGGATACAACATGGAAAAAAGGAGGATTTATATCCGTAGGAACTGCTCAAACAGGTTTCAGTAACTGGGCAGCAGGAGGAGAAAACTCATTCTCTCTTAGCAGTCTTTTCAATGGATTCTATAACTACCGGTTTGAAAAAACTTCATGGGAAAACAATCTGACATTGGCTTATGGGTTAAATCAAACCAATGGTAACGACATTCGCAAAAACGATGACCGTATTGAGCTGACCTCTAAATTCGGTAAACTGGCAAAAGGAAAATTCTTTTACAGCTCACTTCTGAATTTCAGAACACAATTTGCTCCCGGCTTTAATTATCCTGATGACAGTACAATCGTTTCTGAATTTCTTGCCCCCGCTTATCTTTCGTTAGCGATGGGTTTAGATTATAAAGCGACGGATTATTTCTCCGTTTTCATTTCACCGGCTACCGGAAGAATGACCATTGTAAGCAATACTACTATTGCTGATGCAGGAACTTATGGAAATGATGCGGCAGTTTTTGATTCAAACGGAAACCTGATTGAACACGGAAAGAAAGTCCGGTTTGAATTCGGTGCATCACTTGCTGCAAAATTTCAAAAAGATATTTTTAAGAATGTAAACCTGCTTGCCAAGCTGAACCTCTTTAACAATTACACAGATAAGAATGTGGCAAACCGCGGAAATATTGATGTGAACTTTGAAGGACTGTTGAGTATGAAGGTGAATAAATTTATTTCAGCGAGTATTTCTACCAATATATTATACGACGATGATACGAAGGTTCCGTTATTCAAAACTGTAAATGGAGAAAAAGTACAAAGCGGAACCGGTAAGCGTACGCAGATAAAAGAAGTTATCAGTGTAGGTTTTGCCTACAAATTTTAATCAAACAGTTTAGACATCCATTTCTTATTAGCAAGCAAACTCAACTTGTTCAGTAAGTCTATTCTATCTTTACCAAAAATATTTTATGATAAAATCAATGACCGGCTATGGGAAAGCAGAACGGACAACGAAAGGTTTTACAATAAAGGCAGAAGTACGATCGCTGAACAGCAAGTTCATGGATGTGAACCTGCGGCTGCCACAGAATTTCCGTGAAAAGGAAATGGTATTGCGGAATCTGTTATCTGAAAAACTACAGAGAGGAAAAGTTGATTGTACTGTTACAATAGAGTACAGCGGCGCACAAAAAGTTTTCTCCATTAACAGAGAATTAGCTATTGGTTATTTTAATGAATTAAACGCATTGGCTGAAGAGCTGAAGCAGCCGAAAGAACAACTGCTCGTCAGTGTGCTGAAACTACCCGATGTAATTGCTGCCGGCAGGAATGAAAGTACTGAAGAGGAATGGACATGTCTGCTTGAAGCGACAAACTGCGCTTTGAATGAACACGACGATTTCCGCAGACAGGAAGGGAAAACACTCGAAAGAGAATTTGAAAAAATGATTGCTGTTATTCTTGAACTGCTGCAAAAAGTAGAATCGTTTGAAAACGAAAGGATTGAAACCGTTAAATCACGGCTCCAGCAAAACTTAGTGAAGAATATTGGAGAAGAAAAAATTGATAAAAACCGGTTCGAGCAGGAATTGATTTATTACCTCGAACGAATGGATTTTACAGAAGAAAAAGTCCGACTAAAAACTCATTGCAATTTCTTTTTAAAGACAATGAAAGAACCCGACAGCAACGGACGCAAACTTGGATTTATCAGCCAGGAAATCGGCAGGGAGATAAATACACTCGGCTCTAAAGCCAGCCACGCAGAAATTCAGAAAGTAGTGGTACTGATGAAAGATGAGTTGGAAAAAATTAAAGAACAGTTGCTGAATATACTGTAACAGCCGGTATGAACCGGATGGAAAATTTCACTGCGGCGGGAAGTTCTATCCTGATTACCCTGCTCAATAGAACTTCCCAATATCTCCATATCTTCATTACATACTTTCTCTTCGGCACTTCATTTTTGGCAGAGAACTATTATGAAGTAAGCCCCTATTCCCGAGTCCACAATTTCAGTTTTATTTCAGTTGGCAATACTGTTGAGCCATCATTGAGATGAAGATTCTTGAATGTCATTACATCTCCTTTTCCGATATGAGTTATTTTTTGAACGATCTCCGGATCTGTTTCTTCTGTCGGCAAAGTTCCATTTTCAAAATAGACCTCATAAGGAGTGGAATTATCCGCATAGGTGATTACCAATTTTCCTGAAAGCCTCCCTATCATTCGAACCCCTTTAATGGAAAACAATCCAATAATATTGGTTGGAAGATTCTTTAATCTCGGCTCGTTTAAATATGATTCATATTGCATACCATTATAGAATATCACGGTGTCTTTATAGTCACCTAAAACCAGATCGTAGGTTTTTATTGTATCTACTGTAGGGCAAACAGGAAAAAACCAATTGTTTAATATAACAGCATAATCGCAATCCGACCTTTTACCATAAACAATATCTTTCCCGATCATCACTCTTGCATACCCTAACAATTTTTCAGTGGGGGAATAATCCCAATCTTCCTTCTTTCCGGCTTCAATTGCTTTTATTGCCTCCTGCTCTGCTTTTTCATATTGCTTATCTTTAAAAAGCAGGGAAGCATAAGTATCTTTTTCTGCAAAGCCATGTGTGTTTGCAACTTTCTCCATTATCAAAGCGGCATCGTGAACCAACTGAGGGTCATCGCAACTGGTGTAAAACCTCCAGCAATAATTATTCAGCATCTCAGCAGTGTCGTTGCCGGTTGACTTTATCCACTCCTGCATAGAAGACATCAATTTTTTATAATTGTGAGTAGCCGAATAAAAATACATCCGGATGTTTTGCTCTGCATCTGTTTCTCTGTTCAATTCATATTTGTTTCTGTTATCAAGATAATGCTGAAGCAGGGCTTCATCTTTTTTAATAATGGCGGAATCTAACTGTTTTTCAAATTTTCTGTACAGGATATCATTCACCACCTCATCACCAAACAGTTCACGATACTTTTTCCTGTTGTCTAAAAGAAACTGTGAATATTTCTCTGACATGCCGGAGTAGCGGCTGATAACCGCCCAGTTTACTTCACCGAAAAGATTTTTTTGTTTATCAAGATAGCTATTTAGCTCTGTTTCAGATGGAAGCGTATCTCTCCCATAAAAATCAGGATAGGTTAGTTGAATAGTAGTGGAATATCCTTTCAGGTGTGTTTGTTCAGAAGGAGTTATTGCTTTATTGAGCGAAGCAAGGAAATCAGCGGGCGGTTGAAATCCGCTAATGGTATAAACCAACTCTCCCTTAGAAGTGAAGAAAAAATAAGTGGGATAACCGTTAACATGATATTTCTTTCCCAGCGCTCTGCCAAAGTCTTTTTCCATATCTATCTTAATAGCAACAAAATGCTCATTGGCGAACTTGCCGACTTCTGTATCGGAAAAAGTTTTCTTGTCCATTACCTTGCACCAGTAACACCAGTCGGTGTAACAGTCGGTCATAATGTACTTTTTTTCTTTTGCCGCTTTTTTCAGGGCAGCGTTCCAGTCGAGGTCTTGAAAATTAACCTGCGCGTAAAGCGTGTGAGCACACAGCGTGATGAGAATAGAAAGGATGAATTGCTTTTTCATAAGAATAGTTTTTAGTGAATGGATAAAGGGTTAAACGGAAGAATGTTTTAATATATTGCCGGTGTTTATTGTGGATATATATAAAACGGCAGTTCTCTCTAAGATAATCTAATGACCATAGTTCAAGAGAAAGAAGAAGGAAAAAGAAAATAATAACACTAACTATATTGTAATCTGAACTATTCCCTGTAAAAACTTTTTATACTATCTGATTTATCATTCATAATTTTCCATCGTGCCATTTAAACTTATTTCTCCATACAAACCTACCGGCGACCAGCCCGAAGCTATTCAGCAACTGGTGAAAGGAATTAATGAAGGCGAAAGAGCGCAAACTCTCTTGGGTGTTACAGGTTCGGGAAAAACTTTTACCATTGCCAATGTAGTGGAGCAAGTGCAGAAGCCCACACTTGTTCTGAGTCATAACAAAACATTAGTGGCGCAGTTGTATGGAGAGTTTCGTCAGTTTTTTCCTGAGAATGCTGTGGAGTATTTCGTTTCATATTATGATTACTATCAACCTGAAGCATACATTCCTTCGAGTGATTTATATATTGAAAAAGATTTAAGCATCAATGCAGAAGTAGAAAAACTGCGGCTTCGTACCACTTCTTCACTGATGAGCGGACGCAGGGATATTCTGGTGGTTGCTTCCGTAAGTTGCATCTATGGCATTGGCAATCCTACGGAATATAACCGCGGTATTATCCGCATCAGCGAAGGAGAACAGTTGAGCCGCAACCGGCTTTTACATCAGTTAGTGGAGAGTTTGTATTCACGAACAGAAACAGATTTTAAACGAGGAACCTTTAGAGTAAAAGGGGATACGGTTGATGTGTTTCTTCCCTATAGTGATTATTCCTACCGCATCACATTCTTCGGTGATATGATTGAAGAGATTGAAATGATGGAACCTGAAACCGGAAAGAAGATAGGCAGAATGGAGAATGCCGCCATCTTCCCTGCGAATATGTATTTGGCGCCCCGCGAGCAGTTCAACCAAATCATGTACGAGATTCAGGATGAAATGAAAAAGCAGACTGATTATTTTGAAAGTATCGGAAAGCCGGTTGAAGCTAAACGATTGCGTGAACGGGTAATCTTCGATTTGGAAATGATGAAGGAGTTGGGCTATTGCAGCGGTATTGAAAATTACTCCCGCTTCCTTGACCGGCGCAAACCGGGAGAAAGACCATTTTGCCTGCTGGATTATTTTCCGAAAGATTTCTTGCTCGTAGTGGATGAAAGCCATGTTACACTGCCGCAGATAAGAGGCATGTATGGCGGAGACCGCGCACGAAAACAAAATCTTGTAGAATATGGATTCCGGTTGCCATCGGCTATGGATAACCGTCCGCTTAACTTTAATGAATTTGAAGCAACTACGAATCAGATAATATATGTGAGCGCTACTCCGGGAGATTATGAATTGGAACAGACACAGGGAGTTTTTGTAGAACAGGTGGTACGCCCGACCGGATTGCTTGATCCTGTTATAGAGGTTCGTCCAAGTATTAATCAGATTGATGATTTGTTGGAGGAAGTGGATAATACAGTGAAGCGCAGCGAAAGAGTTTTGGTTACAACACTTACCAAACGAATGGCGGAAGAACTTACCAAATATATGGCGCGGCTCAATATTCGTTGCCGCTATATTCATTCAGAAGTTGAAACATTGGACAGAGTGGAGATTCTTCGCGATTTGCGACTGGGTGTGTTTGATGTATTGATTGGTGTGAATCTGTTGCGCGAAGGATTGGATTTACCGGAAGTTTCTTTGGTAGCAGTTTTAGATGCAGATAAAGAAGGATTTTTGCGTAACACACGCTCACTCACACAAATTGCAGGGCGTGCGGCAAGAAATGTAAACGGCAGAGTGATTATGTATGCCGATACTGTAACAGGATCCATGCAGCGCACGATTGATGAAACCAACCGTCGTCGGGAGAAACAGTTAAAGTATAATGAAGAACACAACATTACGCCTGTTACAGTTACCAAAACCAGAGAACAGATTATCGGGCAAGCATCTGTACTTTCCATTAAGCCGAAAGAAGCAACAGCGTATGTAGAATCTGAAGAAGCAAGTTTGGTAGCAGATCCGGTTGTTTCGTATATGGATAAAAAACAATTGGAGAAAGCAATTGCTTCAGCAAAAAAGAATATGGAGAAAGCAGCAAAAGATATGGACTTTATGCAGGCGGCAAAATTCAGAGATGAGATGTATGCACTACAGAATGTCAAAGAAGAGAAATTTGGAAAGTAAAAACCGGATTGTTTATTACCTGCGCACTCTTCATTTTACCCCTTTGATTTAACAGAGTAATTTTACCACGCAAAATGAAAAGAGCAACTATCTATTCCATTGGTGTAACAGTACTGTTACAGTTATTCGTTTTTTTTCCGGTAAAGAAGATTTATGCGCAACAGGAAGTTCAGTGGTTTAAGGTTTTTGGATCATACAGTGCAGATGCGGGAATATCTGTAGTAAGTGATGAGCATGAAAATGTATATGTAACCGGCTATTTCAGCGATGATATGACGGTCGGGAATTTCCACCTTGTTCCTGAAGGAGGATTCGATATTTTTTTATTAAAATCAGATAGCGCAGGAGAAGTGAAATGGGCAGTTTCCTATGGAGGTCAGTATGATGATGAGCCGATGAAACTTGCCCTTTCCTCAGATGGTTCATTGTTGCTCACCGGCTATTTCAGTGACTCCTGCAATTTCATTACTCAGAAAAAGAAACCAACAGGAGCACAGGATATGTTTATTGCTAAGATTAATGCGGAAGATGGCTTGCCAATATGGGTTCAAACTGCCGGAAGCAAGTATAATTACACACACGGCAACTCAGTTTGTGAAGACAAAGGAGGAAATATTCTGACAGGCGGAATCTTTAGCGGGAAAGTTTTTTTCGGAAAAGATTCTGTTGCCAGTAAAAACAATTCTCTTGATTTCTTCATTGCGAAATATCAAAGTGATGGAAAATTAATATGGATGAAAAGCTATGGAGGAAATAGCAATGATGACCTGAATGGAATTTCAACCGATGATGAAGGAAGTATTTTTATTTGCGGTTCATTTGAAGACACGATGAAGTTTGCCGGCAACACAATTATCTCAAAAGGGCAATCAGATATGTACTGGGGAAAATTAGATAATGAAGGCAATCCTCTATGGGTTAATAGTGCAGGAAGCCCCGGCTCTGATAATGCATGGAACATCTCAGCGCTTCCTGATGGTAAGTTCTTCCTGACAGCATGGTTCAATGACACACTCTCATTAGCAGGAATCCGTTTGAATGATAACGGTAACGGAGATATTCTTGTAGCCCGATTTTTTGCGGACGGACAATTGGATTGGGTTCGCTCCGGTTACAATAAAAACGCACCCGATTACATCCGCGACCTTGTCGTTGACAAGCACGGAAGCGCTTACATAACAGGACTTTCTAATTTTTATGTTGAACGGTTAGAAGAGCCGGGCAACCGGATAGAATATCCTAATTCGCTGTTTGCTTGTCCGTATGGTGATATGGTTTTGATTAAATACGACTCTTCCGGAAATATGAAATGGCTGGAGCACACACTCGGCAACAATCTGAATATAGCAAACGGTGTTACAGTGGACAATCGGGGCAACTGTTACACAACGGGCTACTTTACTGATTCCATCTCTTATCACGATGATTGGAGAAAAGGAAATGGCGGAAGCGATGTTTGGCTGCTGAAATTCTCAGATAGTACATTCTATACAAATACAAACGCTTTACAGCGAGAAATTTTTAGCGCTGAAATTTTTCCAAACCCAATTTCTGAATTTGCTTTTCTGAAGATTAAGTCAACTGTTACAGAGGATGCCGCAGTTTCGATTCTGGATTTATCCGGAAGAACTATTTATCAATATAAATCAGTAAAGTTAAATAAAGGCGTTACAGCTATTTTATTCCGTCCTGATTTACCCCCCGGCTTTTATCTGATGAATATTAAGGCAGGCGGACAATCTTCGGTTCTGAAGTTTATTATTCAGTAACTTTTCTAATCTTTGTGTTCAAACTTTCAACAATGAAAAAGATATTCATTCTCTTTCTTCTGTTAAAAACCCAATTTGCTTTTTCTCAATCATCGGAAGGAATAAATTTCTTTCATGGGAAATTTGATGAAGCGCTGGCGCTGGCAAAAAAACAAAACCAGCTTTTGTTTATAGATTGCTACGCTACCTGGTGCGGTCCCTGCAAATGGATGGCAGAAAAGGTTTTTACAAATGACACCATCTATAATTTCTTCAATACTCATTTTGTTTCTTACAAATTAGACATGGAGAAAGGAGAAGGAATTGATCTTAGAAAGAAATATGCTATCAAAAACTATCCAACTTTTCTATGGGTAGATGGGGATGGAAAACAGTATCACCGTGCTGTTGGCGCATGGAAGCCGGAGCAGTTCTTGTCAATCGCCATGAATGCGATTAATCCATTTAGAAATCTGCTGTATCTGGAAGAGCAATACAAGGCAGGAAATAAAGCACCTGAAATTTTACTGTCTTATGCAAGTGAGCTGAAACAAGCGTATGATATGAGTTATCAAACGGTGATAGATGAATATTTTAAAACACAGGAAGGCGAAAATCTCACTAATGAAACCAACTGGTCGCTTATTCTGGAATTTACGCCTAACATCAATAGCTATATCTACAATTTTATTGTCAGCGGACCTGTTCCCTTTTACAACAACTATGGTAAAGATAGTGTAAAAAAAGTGCTGGATGAATTGACTTTAGAGAGTATTTATTATGCCGGACAGCACAATGACTCAGTTATGTTACAGAAAGCAGTAAATTATCTGAATGAAAGCAAGAATAAAGAGATACAGATAGCAGCAGCCAGTGCAGAACTGGAATACTATATGCGAAATAGAAACTACGACAAATACACTTCACTCGCCTCAATGTATGTTCCTAAATATTTTTGGAACGATGCGCACGGACTCAACGAAGTATGCTGGATTTATTTCAGGAAGGTGGATGACAGGGTAAAGTTAATGGATGCCGAAAAATGGATAGCACAATCCGTAAAGATGGAAGATAAATATTACAATACGGACACTTATGCCCATCTGCTGAATAAACTTGGGAAGAAGCAGGAAGCTATTGAGATGGCGAAGCACAGCATTGACTTGGCGAAAAAATCAGATGAAGACTTTTCATCCACACAGGACTTTTTAGATGAGTTATTAAAAGAGAAATAATTTTTACCCCCGGAATTAAGAATTCTGCTCTAATAGATTTTCTATAAGCTCCAGCATCTCTTCTCTGCCTGTTCGTGTTACAGAAGAAGTAGGATATAATGATGGAAGCGATTCCCAGTTTTTTTCTAATTCTTCTTTCATCAATCCCATATTACGGAAACATTCACTGCGACTTATTTTGTCTGTTTTAGTAAATACCATAACAAAAGGCACTTGCCATTCACCCAGATGATTGATAAAATTAACATCTATCTTCTGCGGCTCATGACGTGAGTCAATTAATATGAACACACATAAGAGTTGCCTCCTTTTTGTAAGATAGCTTTCAATCATCTTCCGCCAGCTCTCACGCTCCTTTTGTGACACTCTTGCAAAACCATATCCCGGCAAATCCACAAAATGAAACGAGTCATTAATAAGGAAGTAGTTTATTGTCTGCGTTTTTCCGGGTGTTTCAGAAACCTTTACCAGACTCTTGGAATTCACCAGCATGTTAATCAGTGATGACTTGCCAACATTACTTCTGCCTATAAAAGCAAACTCAGGAATTTCAGCAGGGGGACATTTATCTGCCTCTGTAAAACTGGCTATGTATTTTGCACTCTTGATTATCATTCTATGGTGAACTGTTTCGGTTGCGAAAGTAGTTGTATTAAAATTAAATTTGCGGCTGTACAAGAACTAAATAAAAAGGCAGATTGTGATTGAGCAATCTGAAACCATAATGAAACAAGTAGTACCCTATCAGGAACTTGACCTCAGTAAAAAGGAACAGGTAGCAATGATGTTTAATCATATCGCTTCCCGCTACGATTTAATGAATACGATACTTTCATTTGGTATTTATAAGAACTGGAAAAAAAAATTAGTAAAGCAACTTGTTGCTGTAACACCTCAATCCATTCTTGATGTAGCAACCGGTACAGCGGATATTGCCATTGAATTGTCGTCACTTCATCCAAAAAAGATTGTCGGTGTTGATATTTCCAATGAAATGCTTTCGTTTGGAAAGAAAAAGGTAGAAGATAAAAATCTCTCTTCATTAATTACACTTCAACAAGGCGATTCAGAGAACCTTCAGTTTACAGACAATAATTTTGATGCGGTAACCGTTGCTTACGGCGTTCGTAACTTTGAAAACCTCCTCAAAGGATTAAGTGAAATGTACCGTGTACTTAAACCTAATGGTAAGGTGGTTATTCTCGAATTTTCTCAACCTAAAAACATTTTCTTCAGAAATATTTTTCATTTTTATTTCCATAAAATTTGTCCTTTAGTGGGAAAGTGGATTACCGGAGATAAATCCGCTTATACCTATCTGCCACAATCGGTGAAAGCTTTTCCTGAAGGAAAAAATTTTAAAACCTTACTTGACCAGACAGGATTCAAACAAACGCAATGCAAGCCGCTCACATTTGGAATTGCTTCACTATACACGGGAATAAAATGAGAAAACGTTTATTGAAGATGAGAGTTGCTTTCGTTTTTCATTTCTCACTTTTCATTTTGTTAACTGTTTCGTTTTCCGCAAGGGCGCAATATTCTATTTATGAAAATGATTTGCGGAACTCTTCTCGCCCATTTCATTTTGGTGTTACACTCGGATACAATCAAAGCAATTTTAAGATTACTCTGGACTCTTTTTTCATTGCACAAAAAAAAATTCTGAATGTACAAACCGCTTACGGCCCCGGATTTAATCTTGGAATTATTTCTGATTTGCATTTGGGAAAATATTTTGACCTGCGCTTTATCCCCGACCTTTCTTTCGGTGAAAAGAATATTAATTATACCACAAGAGACAGTGGAGTGGTAAATAAAAAAATCGAATCTGTGTTTCTTGATTTTCCTGTTGATCTGAAATACAAATCAAAACCGTATAAAGATTTTCGAATGTATGTGTTAGCCGGATTCCGTTACAGTATTGATATGCAGTCAAACGCAACCGCCCGCAGGGCACAAAACCTTATAAAGGTGAGGAAAGATGATTATGCTTTTGAATATGGCGTAGGTACAGAATTTCATCTTCCACTCGTAATTATTTCACCTGAAATAAAAATTTCTTACGGACTTGTAAATATTCTTTCACCGGATAATGAACTGATTTATTCCTCAGTCATAAAAAAACTTCGCTCTCGTTCTATCTTATTTTCGGTACACTTTGAGGGATAATTATTTTAAAAGAAGAATATCCCCTTTCTTAATAATCGTTGCACCGGTAAGTGTTTCAATCTTTGCACGGTAAATATAGATTCCGGGATTGAGTGTTACATTTTTGAACTTACCGTCCCATCCGTCATTCATATTTTCAGACTCAAAAACTTTTTCTCCAAACCGGTCAAACACGGTAAGATATACACTGCTTAAGCTGCGTCCATAAACACGAAACTTATCATTCACTCCATCATTATTAGGTGTAAAGGCATTGGGAATATAGTAGCTGATATTAGGAACGATTCGTATAAGCTCTGAATGCAAGGTATCCGTACAACCAATATCTCCATACGCCACAAGTGTTACAGTAAAATTACCGGTATCGCGATAGCTGTGTTCCGGTGAAAATATCTGACTACTGTCACCATCACCAAAAAACCAGGTATAGTTCGTAGAAAATCTCGAATGATTGGTAAACTTAAAATTCGATTCAGAAAATTCATAAGCACGGCTCACCGGCGGATATTGAGTGAACGATGCCACAGGATTAGGGATTACATCAATCAAATCAGGTTTAATAATTGAGTCTATACATCCTGTTGTATTGGTTGCAGTTAGTTTTACTGAGAATGTTCCGGGCGAATAACTGTGAAAGGGATTTTCCTCTTTGCTTTTATTACCATCACCAAAATCCCAGTTGTAGGTTTTTCCGTTTCTTGTTTTGTTCTGAAAAATAACCGGAAGAGGAGCACATCCTAAATCGGTAGAAGCAAAATCAACAGCCGGAATAGAATCTACCAATAATATCTGTGAAGAAGTATTAGGAGGACATTTAGGCGCAGACACTGTTAAAGCGATGGTTACAACTCCCGGATTATTAAAATAGGCCGTATGAGAACCTATACCGGTTAGGGTTTCTGCTCCATAGCTCCAAAGAAAATCATTCCCGGAATTCCCATCGCCGGTATAAGTAATGACAGTTGCTGCTCCCGGACAAATAACAGATGGTGTAACAGTAAAAGCAGGCGTCGGTGCAAAGTGAATTACTGCTTCTGTTGTGGCAGGCAGACTGGGACAACCGTTGACTGTTACAGTTGCGGAGTAAGTTCCTGAATCAGAAAACAGAGCTACCGGAATAATCGGATTTTGAGAAGAAGAAGAGAAATTATTCGGACCCGCCCAGTTGAAAATGCCGTTAGAAACATTTGATGCACTAAATAAAAGCGGCGAGCCGGAACAAATCGGAGAGTTATTGCTGAGTTGAAGTGATGGAGGAGAAGGAAGAACATCCACCGTAGCGCTTGCAGGCCCGCCAAAGCAGCCGTTTGCTGTAGTGGTTACAGTATAAACATCTGCATCATTCAATGTAATATTATTGATAACCGGATTTTGCAGAGTGGAGGTAAATCCTTTTGAATTTCTCCATGAAAAGGATGCCCCCGGAATAGTATTAGCAAATAATTGAATAGAGTGTCCAATACAGGCAGGACTATTACTGCTTGCTGTAACAGATGGAATAGGTTGAACTGTTACACGGGTTGTTGCAGGCATACTGCTACAACCATTGATGGATATAATCAGAGAATAATCACCCGAATTCTGTTCAGCAGTATTTGATATCACCGGATTTTGTTTATCAGACAAAAATCCCAAAGGACCACCCCATAAATAAGTAGCATCCTCCTCTCTATTCGCAGCAAGTTTTAAAGAATCCCCCGCACAAACCGGAGAGTTACTTACCGGGTTTGAATCAGGAATCGGATTAATCGTAATCTTCATTGAGTCGGAAGACTCGCAAGTCATTCCTTTGTTAAGTGTGAGTCGGACAGTGTATGTACCCGCCTTTTTGTAGGTGAATGAAGGCGAAAACAGATTGGAAGTATCATTACTTTCTATAGTGCCAAAATCCCAGTGATAATATTTTCCTCCGGCACTGTTATTAGTAAAGTTTATCACTTTGTCTTTACAGACAGGAGTGCCGGGAGTAAACAATGCTTTTGTTATCTGAATACATTGAACTACATTCAACTGAAAGTCACGATAGTGAGTACTGAGTAACACTCCTTTTCGATATTCTTTTACTGCAACACCTACTATAAATTGGCCGATAGTATTGGGTGTGCCTTTCAATAAACCCGTTTTCGGATCAATAGTAAGCGGAATAGTTCCGCCAATCGGGTTGGTATATGTGTATCCTAAAAAACTTACAAGAGGAAAAGGTGGTGGACTCGCCGGTACAGGATAAACAGTTGTAATGTTGCCGCCGGCAAACGGATTAAAAAAACTGTATGTAAGCGAATCACCGTCCGGATCTTTAGCGGAGTGATCAAAGACCATTGGCTCGTTAACACATATAACGGTTGGTGGAAACTCTTTAAATACGGGACTACTGTTACAAGGTGCCATAAGCGAGTCAGGAACAGTTGCAACATAAGATGCACCTGTTGACGCAGGGTTCTTTATATTCAGAACACTGTTGTTCCTGCAGCAGCGCTGATATACTAAGGTATATCCGCCCGGGACTCGCGGCAGATTCACCGTGGCAATAAAAATTGCTTCTTCAACACAAATATTTGGTGGAGCAGTGAGACAGAGACTGTAAGTATTATTAGGTATTATGTTTGAGCCGGGGAAATTTATATTTATAGTTTTTTCTACTTTACCTGAGTCATTAAGTATTGTGATGGTAGTTGGGTTATCAAACAAGGCGCCGCTGCCATTACAATCACGATAAAGTTTTAGTGTAATGATATAATTGCTATTGCCTATACATTTATAGCTTAGTTCGCCTCCTACAATATGCTCAGAGTATCCATGTTCAAATATGAATAGTTGGATTAACAGGCAAAAGAAATATCGGATATTATTCCACATACGGAGGTCAATTTAATGAATAAACCCCGCCTAAAAAAATAACTTGAAGGAAATGAAAAGCAACATTTAGCTAAAGACAAATTTCACCTTTTATCATTTTGAATACAACACAACAGAAGAGCTATGATATTACAAGCCATATTCTTGTAGCTGCAACTTTCAAGTATCTGTCTTTGATATATTACAGTTAACTTATAAAGCCGGCAATAGGCAATTTTATTATAATTACTTGCAAAATTAGATTTTACCTGTATCTTTGAAACTCAAATTTAACTCGTTCCGTTAAAAGGAGCATCTCGATTTTCAATCAACCTCTATACTTCTGAATAAATAAGTAAGCAAGTTTCCCTGTCTGTTTAGCGTGTCAGCCCATTTTTTTACTACTTGAGTTTTATCACATCAATACTACTAAATCATTAAATAAATATTTTAAGTTCATTTATGTATGACATTACCCAATTGAACGATATGCTCGTTCCTGAACTGCTCGACATTGCCGAGCAGCTCAAC
>CAYRJA010000010.1:0-5687 GCA_964424455.1 uncultured Bifidobacteriaceae bacterium | reverse complement strand
GAATTAAAAGATATTGCAGAACAACTTCAAATCGAGGGATATAATAAACTCGATAAACAAGAACTGATTTACAAGATTCTTGACAAGCAGGCCGTATCGCCTGAGCTTCATGCAAAAAAGGCAGCAGGAGGCAGAAAAAGAAAGATGGTTGACTCTTCTGTAAAAAAAGAGGACGAACCTAAGCCGGCGAAAAAGGGGAAAACGGACGAACCGGCAAAACAGGATGCTGTTGAACCTCTGTTTGCAGATGAGGGTATAATAACTGTAAACCTGTCAGGTGGAAATTCTTTCTCTTACAACCCCGAACCCCGTACCAGTGAAATTACTTCTTCACCCAAGCCGGCAGCTTCCACCCCGGTTGCCCCAACTCCTTCAACATCTTCTACTCCACCTCCATCCGCATCACCATCGACACCTCAGCGCCCGGTTTATGAAAATAATAATGGTTCGCCAAACAGGCCATCTGTATTTATAAAAAAAGAACCGGCTTTTAATTCTGAACTGGATGGTGCTGTAACAGGCGAAGGTGTTCTGGAAATTATGCCCGACGGATATGGTTTTTTGCGTTCATCCGATTACTATTATTTATCATCTCCTGATGATGTGTATGTTTCTGCTTCGCAAATCAAATTATTTGGTATAAAAACAGGTGACACTGTAGTTGGCACAATTCGCCCACCGAAGGAAGGAGAAAAATATTTCGCTTTAGTAAAAGTAGAAACAGTGAACGGAAAACTCCCTGCTGAGGTGCGTGACCGTGTTCCGTTTGACTATCTCACACCACTTTTTCCATTTGAAAAACTAAATCTGTTTACCAAACCCACTAATTATTCTACGCGGATGATTGATATGTTTTCTCCGATTGGAAAAGGACAGCGTGGTTTAATAGTAGCTCAGCCAAAAACAGGTAAGACTGTTTTATTAAAAGAGGTGGCAAATGCAATTGCTGCTAATCATCCTGAAGTTTATCTGATTGTTCTGCTCGTTGATGAACGACCTGAAGAAGTAACAGATATGGAGCGCAGTGTTCGTGCTGAAGTGGTGGCTTCTACTTTTGATGAGCCGGCAGATAAACATGTAAAGGTTGCATCAATTGTTCTTGATAAAGCTAAGCGATTAGTGGAGTGCGGACACGATGTAGTGATTCTGTTAGATTCTATTACACGACTTGCGCGGGCACATAACACAGTTTCACCGGCATCGGGGAAAGTATTGTCCGGTGGTGTGGAGGCAAGCGCTCTTCATAAACCTAAACAGTTTTTTGGGGCAGCCCGTAAAATTGAAAATGGCGGATCGCTTACCATTCTTGCTACAGCGCTGATTGAAACAGGTTCTAAAATGGATGAAGTGATTTTTGAAGAATTTAAAGGAACCGGAAATATGGAACTGCAACTTGACCGCAAACTCTCTAATAAACGCATTTATCCGGCAATTGATGTTACGGCTTCCAGCACACGCCGCGAAGATTTACTACTGGATAAAGATATGCTACAGCGTATGTATATCCTGCGTAACCATCTGGCAGACATGACAGAAGAAGAAGCAATGAAATTCCTGTTAGAGCACATGAAAGGCACAAAGAGCAATGAGGAATTTTTGATTTCCATGAACGGATAAATTTCGCATATTTGCACCCCTGATTTTTTAAACGAGTAAAAAGATTATTATGAAAAGGACTTACCAGCCCTCCAGAACGAAAAGAAAGAACCGGCACGGCTTCAGAAAAAGAATGAAATCTACTGAAGGACGCTCTGTAATTAAAAGCCGCCGCAAACAAGGCAGAAAGAAACTAACCGTTTCTGACGAAAGACGGTTGAAATAAATCATTATGGGTGGAACATCCACCATAGTTGATAAGCCACGCAATACTCTTACTAAAGAGGAGCGACTTACAAGTAAAAAAGTGATGGACGAACTTTTTAAAAAGGGTTCGTCCATTGTATTAATACCGGTTCGGTTAATTTGGATAAAAACAGCATTACCTGTTACAGTTCCCGCGCAGGTAGTTTTCTCCGTTTCAAAAAAACATTTCCCTCATGCTGCTGACCGAAACAGAATTAAACGGATGCTTCGGGAATCTTACCGTCAGCATAAACATGAATTACACGGACTTCTTAAAAGAAAAAGATTATCTCTTGCAGTAGGAATTGTTTATACCGGTAAGAATATTCTTCCTTATAAAGAAGTAGAAGAAAAAATAATCGTAGTTTTAAATCGTTTGACTCAGTCGAATGAATTGGATTAAAAAAATAATAGGAAGTTTTTTTATGTTGCTTGTTCGCTTCTATCAAAAAGCTATTTCCCCTTACCTGATGCCTGCCTGCCGGTTTACTCCGACTTGTTCGGAATACGCCATTCTGGCAATTACAAAATATGGTCCGTTCAAAGGAGGATGGATGGCTCTGAAAAGAATAGCTTCGTGCCATCCCTGGGGGCGACACGGGCACGATCCGGTGAAATAAAACGAACAATGAAAGTTAAGCAGTGGATGTTGAAATATGAAATAAATTTGTCAGTCAAAATTTTTGAAATCAATATTTGTTGACGGTTATCTGAGGCGGATAATTACAATGAATAACTAAATAATTTTCAATTCCTTTTATGATAAAAAAATTCAAGCGGACTCTTCTAATTCTTGGCTTATCGGTAGCTGTTACAGTTCCACTGGCATTTGTAGGCGACAACTATTTCGAGATTTCCAAGAACCTTGACATTTTTGCCACACTCTATAAAGAGGTGAATACCTATTATGTGGACGATATTCAACCGGCAAAATTTATGCGTACAGGTATTGACGCAATGCTGGGATCGCTCGATCCTTACACCAACTTTATTTCAGAAGCAGATATAGAAGGATACCGGTTTCAAACCACAGGGAAATACGGGGGCATAGGCGCTAATATTCAGAAACATGGAGATCTTACAGTAATAGGCGAACCCTATGAAGGATTTGCAGCTTACAAAGCAGGGTTAGTTGCCGGGGATATTATTCTGGAAATTGATGGTAAGACTACTAAAGGAAAAACAACAGAAGATATCAGCAAAGTATTGAAAGGCGCTCCCGGCACCGAAGTGAAATTACTGATCCAACGACCGGGAGAAAAAAGCACTATGCTGAAAACTGTAACACGTGAAGAAATAATAATAAAAAGTGTTCCCTACTATGGCATGTTGAATGACGATATCGGTTACATCAAACTGTCACAGTTCACTGAGCGGTGTGGCAAAGAAGTGTCTGATGCACTGAAAGATTTGGAAAGCAAGCATACCCTGAAAGGAATTGTTTTTGACCTGCGCGGTAACCCCGGCGGATTATTAAATGAAGCAGTTAATGTAGCCAATGTGTTTATTGATAAAGGAGTAAAAATAGTGAGTACGAAAGGAAAAGTTTCTGAATGGAATAAAGATTACACTTCTATTAATCCGCCTGTTGATATGAACATACCGCTAATTATTCTGGCTAACGGTGGCTCTGCATCCGCTTCTGAAATAGTAGCAGGTTGCGTTCAGGACTTAGATAGAGGCGTAGTGATTGGACAGAAAACTTTTGGAAAAGGATTAGTGCAAACCACTCGTCAATTAAGTTATGGAACACAGTTGAAGGTAACAACTGCGCATTACTATACACCAAGCGGCAGATGTATTCAGGCGCTTGATTACGCGCATCGCAATGAAGATGGCAGCGTAGGGAAAATTCCGGATTCATTGAAAAATATTTTCAAAACTAAAAACGGAAGAATCGTCTATGATGGTGGCGGTATTGATCCTGATATTCCTATTGAAGTTAGTAAATTATCAAATGTCAGTATAAGCTTGCGTAATAAAAGTTTGCTCTTTGACTTTGCCACCCAATATCATCAGCAACATAAATCTATTGCACCAGCGAAAGATTTTCAATTAACAGATCAGGACTTTAACGATTTTGTTGCATTTACTAAAGACAAATCCTATGACTACACCACAAAAACAGAAGAAGTTATTAATGATTTAGAGTTGTATGCCGGTAAAGAAAACTACCTTACATCCATTCAGCCGGAGATAGACGAATTGAAAACCAAAGTAAAGCACGACAAAGAACAGGACTTACAAAAAAATAAAGACGAAATCATGAAAATGCTGCTGCCGGAAATTGTAAGCAGATATTACTATCAGAATGGCCGTCTTGAATCTTCGTTGAAGAATGATACTGAAATAAAGAAAGCAATAGAGATTCTTAATGATAAGTCACTTTATGATACAACACTAACGGCAAGCAAGTAAGAATGGTGACGGTTGTCTTTATTAAATTAAATGGTAACTCATATCCAATTCGATTTCCAAATAATTCTAAATATCCCGAATGATCATGAGAGATTCATCAGGTAAAAAGCAAACTCAAAACATTTTAACTAACATTGCATATTAACTGCCGCTGCACTAATGACTATGATATCTTTAGTTATTCCAATTTACAACGAAGAAGAATTAATTGACAAGTTGATTAATGAGTCAATCTCAGCGCTCAGGTCTTTTACTGAAGATTTTGAAATAATTTGTGTGGATGATGGAAGCCATGATAAAAGTTTAGATAACCTTATTGCCTGCAGAAAGAATGATGCGCGTGTTAAAATAATTTCTTTATCCAAAAATTTTGGACATCAGGCAGCATATACTGCAGGACTTGATCATGCAAAAGGAGGATATATTGTAATGATGGATGGCGATCTTCAGGATCCTCCAACTCTGATAAAGGATATGTATGAAAAGATAACAAGTGAAAACTTGGATGTAGTTTTTGGTCACCGAACCGATAGGAAAGAAGCACTGCCCAAAAAATTAATGATAAAAGTATTTCACCGAATTTTCAGTCGGTTGAGCAATATAAACGCACCGGCAAATGTTGGGAATTTCTCTATTATGAATCGCAGGGCATTGAATGCCTTTCTGAGTTTGAAAGAAAAAAACAGGTATCTCCCCGGCTTGCGGTTTTTTATAGGATTCCGGCAGGGGTTTGTAGAATATGCGCGCCCGGATAGAGAAATAGGGGAAGCAAAAATGAGTTTCACACGGCTATTTAAATTAGCATTAGATGCAATTTTTTCATTCTCAAAATTACCTATCAGAATTTGCCTGATAATTGGCATTGCAGGAATCGTGTTTTCTGTTATAGGCGCTGCTGTAGTTTTTCTTAAAAAAATTAATCACGAAGCAATCTCGGGATGGACCTCTGTTTTAATGAGTATGTATTTTCTCGGGAGTGTTCAACTTCTGTTTCTGGGAATTATCGGAGAATACATTCACCGTATTTTCGTTGAAACTCAAAACCGTCCTATATATATAGTAAGAGATTTTTTTGAATAGTATTTATAACAGGGTTAGCCAATTAATGCAGAAGTTGTTTTTTTGTGAATACCTTTGAGAGAATCAATATACAAAACATAAGGTGAGAGAACTTTATTATACGGACATGTTAACAATGTCGGATTTATACTTTGCTCCGATTTATGCCATATTTCTCTTATTGTTTTTTACTTTTATAAGAAATCTTATATACGGGACAGATAATCCTATACGCAAATATTTTATCCCCGCTTTGTTGGTAAAAATGATTGGAGCGGTTTCAATCGGGATGGTTTATTTCTTTTATTATCAAGGAGGTGGAGATACAGGGGAATACAGGAACAATGCTCTTGTACTTAATACTGCTT
>CAYRJA010000009.1:6452-46074 GCA_964424455.1 uncultured Bifidobacteriaceae bacterium | reverse complement strand
CAATTATCAGGCGTATGAAAAAGCTCAGCAAAAGTGATTGTACACCTGCTGCAGGTGTTGTGCTATCTGCTCTGCTGTCCTGCCTTCGATATGATGCCGTTCCAGCATGTGTACTAATTTGCCATCTTTAAATAAAGCGACTGAAGGTGAAGAAGGTGGATAAGGAAGCATATAACCTCTTGCCATTTCTGTAGCTTCTGTGTCAACACCTGCAAAAACTGTAACTAATTTTCCAGGTTTTTTTTCCGCCTTAAGAGACGCTAACACTCCGGGACGGGCAGTACCTGCAGCGCAACCGCAAACAGAATTTACCATCAGCAGCATGGTTCCTTTATTATCTTTTATAGCGGCTTCAGTATTTTCGGCGGTTTTCAATTCTTCAAAACCATTTGAAATCAACTCATTCCGCATTGGGGCAACAAATTCTTCTGGATACATTTCTAATTTGATTTAGTGTGGCAAAAGTAAGCCAACTCATTAATATCGCCACATAAAATTATTTCCGTTTATCCACCCTCTTGTAGTTGAATCGTATCTGCTTTTTTTACACCTAATCCGGGGCTTGCCGGAAGCATAACTTCTCCGTTTTCTATTTTCAATCCTGAAAACTCATCGTTAATAATTGAAAGATTTCCATCTAAATCAATATAATCAAACATCGGAGCAAGATGAGCTGCTGCTGTTACAGCCAGCGCAGATTCTGTCATACAGCCCAACATTAGTTTCATTCCCATTCTTTGCGCTTCTGTTGCCATCAGATAAGCATTGTGGAGTCCACCACATTTCATCAGTTTGATGTTTACACCATGAAACTGCTGCTGTCTTTTCATCAAATCATTTATATCCTGAATGGATTCATCAGCGAAAATTTCTATCGGACTGTTTATTTTCAGCCATTCATACTCCCTCTCCATAGAAGAAGGAAGCGGTTGTTCAACAAGATAAATGTTCTTGTCTGTCAGCCATTCAATCATAAGCATAGCATCTTTCACATTCAGCAATCCCTGATTGAAATCAATACCTACCGGAGCAGACGAATATTGACGGATAAGTGTTACAGTTTCTTTATTTCTTTTTAAATCTCCTCCTAATTTTATTTTCAATGAATTAAAAGATGCAGCGCATTGTAACTGGCGAATAATAAAACTGTCATCACCCATACCGATAGTGTAAGAACTGAAAATCTTCCGGTTATAATTTAATCCTAATAGTTCGTAAACAGGCATATTCCTTTGTTTACCTTCCAAATCATACAACGCCATATCAATAGCCGCTTTCGCAGGCATATTGCCGGGAGAAATCGTGTCAATATACTGCCGCACCTGCTGTAATGAAAATGATTCCGGTATATTGCTGAAATCAATAGATGACAAAAACTTCAGGTCATCTTCTCTTTTGTCTTTCAGGTAAGGCGGAAAAGATGCCTGACCATAGCCGGTTTTATTTCCTGATTTTATTTCAACAAAAATGGATTCTGTATGTAATCGTGTGTTGGCTGAGACAGCAAACGGCTCAGCAAGTTTTAAATCATAAGGATAATAATGGAGTGAGGACATGAAAGCAAACTTAATGAATGATAATTTTGCCTATTATTTATATTTAAAACCCATCGAATGAAAGTGTATAGAATTCTTCTCATCTTAGTAGTATTTGCATCCTGTACTCCGAAAGTAAAAAAGACGAAGGAGTTTACTCTTCCCCGTTATTCATTCCACCTTTATGATACTACTGTAACAGGATATTATTTTGTTGCTGAAACAAATACAATGATGATTCTTGACGGAAAGGGAAAGTTAATTCATCATGTTCCACAAGAGAGACTTTTCAATTTTGCTTTACAAAAAAGCGGGACGATACTCTTTTCCGATTCTTTAAAATTCTTTATGATGGATAGCGCTTTCACTGTAACAGACACGCTGACTTGTACACCACCTTATTCAACTGACCGTCATGATCTGCGAATACTGCCTAACAATCATTTATTAATGCTCGGAGGGGAAACGGTTACTGTTGATTTAACTCCTTATCCTTACTGGAGAAAAAAATTCAAGCGGGATAAAGCCGTTGTAAGATTTGTAGTTATTCAGGAGCTTGATGAACAACGCAACGTGGTTTTTGAATGGCATGGTAAGGATTACTTTCAGTTCAATGATGTTGATTCTTTCTTTTTCAAACCGACAACTCGCCTGTTGATTAATCGGGATTTTGCTCTTGACTGGACACACTGTAACAGCATAGAGATGGATACTGACGGAAATATTTTATTATCCTCTCGCAGTTACAGCGCCGTTATTAAAATAAACCGTAGTACCGGTAAAGTAATGTGGCAGTTAGGCGGCAAAAGAAATGAATTTAAGTTTATTGATTGTCCTGTGCCATTTTACGGTCAGCACGATGTACGCCGAATTAAGAATGGGCATATTACATTGTATGACAACGGAGATTATTTACAACCACATGGGGCAAGAGCATTAGAATTTGATTTGAACGAAAATGACAAAACAGCAAAACTTACATGGAGTTATACTTTCAAAGAAAATATGCGCAGCCGCGGCAGAGGAAATGTTCAGCGACTGGAAAATAATAATACTTTAATATGCTTTGGTTGGGTAAAAACTGATCCTGTTTGCTTTATTATGGTTGACTCTGCAGGAAACAAATTAGTGCAAGTGGACAGTATGAGAGCATACAGAGTACTCTACTATCCTACCCTTCCATGGAAACTGCCTCCTCAGTCCAACTGATATACCTCATAGAAATCATCTTCAAATACCAGTGGTTGCTTTGATAAATAATCTTTAATAATCAAACAATTTTTATCAAAACTTCTTTCAGGCATTTTGTCGTACTTAAAGTCCTTTGAGTGAATATACAACTTTGCATATTTCAGTTTCAGTGCACTAATGATTCTATTCTGTTTAGCGTCTGTTGAGCGCGGCACCACATCTATCATCGAATCGTAGTAGGTAGGATTTTTTCTTCCTGTTAAAAAATACAGAGGCGGTGAATTGAATCCATCGTAGAAAATATAATCCCCCTGATTTGTTTTCGTTTCTATCAGTTGTAATACTTTCTCTATACTTTTTGCTTTCTCTCCGGATGCTTCACGGTATGAACCATTCTGCGCTGTTACAGTATATTTGGAATAATTCAACGCATCTCTTCCACCATAAATTCTGGCAACGATGCAAACCGAAAGTATAATCAGACAAGCAGAGATTATTGCTTTTGTCTTTTTGAAATACTGAAACTCAGGAAGAAAAGAAATAATAATCAATGCGAAATAAAGTGGCGTTGAGATATGCTCAATACGACTCACCTCTGCACGAACAAAACCGTAGGGCAGAAAGAACAAAAGCCATACAGTAAAAAACAGAAGCATCAACTGGTGAACAGTGAATGGAAAAACATTTTTATCAGTAACTGATTTAAAAATTATGAAGAGTAAGACAGGAATCAGTAAGGGGGATAAATAATAAAATGCAATCTCTACTGTCTTCAGCAGCAGAAAAAACATTCCATAAAATTTTTGAGTCTGCGGTTCGGATATTGTCCAGTTCCACATCAATACATCATCGCGAAGCGTTTCATTAAGCGAACTAAAGTATGGAAGATCTAAACTTGAATTATGCAGTACGCTTTGAATAAATAATTCATCCATTGCATTCGTAAAATCATTTGCATAATAAAACAACAGGCAACTTGCCAGAAAAATAAATGGTAAGTAAAAATTCAGGATAGCTTTCTTTATGTTTTCTCTTTTCAACAGAAGTGTTACAGTAATTGCAATAATCAGCGGCGCTGACTGATAAATCCTGAACCATATTGAAATTCCTGCAAAGACCCCGCAGAGAAGAAGTGAATAGTATTTATTTCTTAATAGATAGAAAATAAAGAACGCAGCACAAGAAATCTGAAACAGAAAATAAACATCAGGATTACCGTTAAACCACATCAGCAGAAACATGAGTGAAGAAGCAAGTATTCTTTTTGTAATCGTCCATGTTATTATAAGTGAAACTACTGCTGTCAGAAACGAAACTGCAATACTTGATATAATTAAAACACTGAGTTTAAAACCAAACAACTTTAGCATTAAAGCAGGGAAAATGACTTCTCCAACAGGAAATAATAACCAGAAATCTCTTTGAGGTTTATCTCCTTCTAAAAAACGGTAAGCATTATTTACCCATTCCGCAAAATCTCCTCCCGCAGATGTTACATCATAATGCAGAACAGAAGTATATATAAAAAATCCTCCACAGAATAGTAAAAGAAAAACAGCAATAATCTTTTGCAATCGCATGGCGGAAAGGTAATAAGGATGCAGATACTTCAGTGAAAGAGTAATTTACAGATGTTGTGCTAACTGTGTATTTGACAAGCAACAGTTTGTAGCTCTTTTCTTAATCTGCTTTACTATGAAGGAGAAAAACAATCTATGTATTTACAAACTCTCTCTTGATTTTGCCAATCCTCTGAAAAAAACGGTAAGTGTTACAATAAATAATACTGCTCCTATAATAAGCAGGTACAATCCCGTTTCTCCCTGTTGCTCTATAGTAAAAGAACTGCATAATAATATTGTAAAAGACCTTAGTGATGCTCCGGTGGTTATCAGCATTGCGGATACCATAAGTAGAAATGCAATCTTTACTTCAAAAATTATATTTCTTAATACTACCGGAATAAGAAAACCTGCTACAAGCATGTTGATATGCATAACACGATTAAACCAAGGGTAAATAATTGTTAAATCAATAGAGAGCGGAATCATCCAGAATATTAAAGTGAACATAACAACAATAAGTAGTGAGATTCCAAAGGATGTTTCTTTAACATTTATTGATGAAAAGATCATCCCTAACATTATTCCCATGATGAACATTGACGGCAACTGCAATATCTGGTGCCGCGGCATGGTAAGAGAAAACCAGCTATTCATCGGAAACGATATGACATAAAACAAAAGAGCCGCAATAAGTCCTATAATGCCGTACTTAACTATTTTATACATGAATACAGTTTCTCAATAATGACTTTATCATCTTCTCTTGCCGGATCAAAAACCTCTACAACTTTATTCTCCGGAGAAACCAGAAATAAATAAATAGAATGATTGATAACACTGCTTCCAGGCGCTGTCTCTGCCCATATTCCTACATTCTTAAGATATTTCTCAAACTCAATAGTGCTGACATGATAGGGTAATGCAAAACTCCATCCATTAATATCATCACCAAAATGATTACGATAGTTTTTAATTTTCCTTATGTTATCATTTTTCATATCAAAGCTGACAGTAACCAACTCTAACTTCTTAGGAATAATATCAGCGCCTATTTCATTGTAAATATTTTCCAACCGGTTGTTTACCTTATGACAAACATTGGGACAGTTCAGATAAACGAAATTAACCAGCACATATTTATGCTTGTCTTTAATATGAAAGGTCACACTATCCTGATCTATCATTTTTATATCAGGGAATTCGCGAGTGAGCGCTCCCGCTTCGTGCAGTGTATATGAAAAGACGGTAAAGGTTTTGAATCCATTCGTCCATCCCCACAATACTGTAACACAAATACCTAAAAACAGGAAAGGAGAAATAATACTTTTCATGGTTCAATCTTAATAATTCTCCGGATTGCTCCGGTTATTCAGAACTATTCTTTGACTTCAGTAATTTGCTGAAGAGAGAAACATACATCATCAAAAGTCCTATCAAAAGAACTACAACAAACACCGATGCAATTCGGGCAAGTAACATACCTGTGGCGTGAGTAACCGGTATATTGATTCCTGAATATTCTGAATATCTTCTTGGGATGCTGTTCATACCGCCTAAATAAAACATCAGTAAAAATGAATAGGAACCAATTACAAATAACCAGAACCCTATTCTGGGATTTATGTCTTCCTTCTTACTACTGTTTGAATAGATTAGGTAATAAAGAAATCCTAAAATAAATAACAGAATACCCATCAGCATATAAGTATGAAAGTGAGCAGGAACCCAAAGTGTGTTGTGTAATATTTTATTGATAGAAATAGTGGAATCTACTACTGCAGCAAATCCGCCGATTGCCCATCCGGCTGTACCTAAAAGAAAAGTCAGAGGGATAATACTCCATTTTGTTCTTGAATGATAAAACTGCGTAATTACTCCAAACATCGTAACTGCTGTAGCCGGGATTGCACTGAAATAGGATGCAAACTGTCCTGCATACTGTAGTGGCAACGGCTGCACGAAATCCATGTATAAGTGATGAAAGTAGGCAAACAGAATAAAAAAGAATGTAGCATTCCATGAATACACCACCACTTTATTTACTTTCCATTCACGGCCTGTAAATTCAGGAAGAAGTGCATACACCCATCCTACTCCCAAGTACATAGTCACATTTACCAATGTATGTCCAAAGAAAAATACAAGATTTTTTAACAACAATGAATTGAAACTTAAACTCGGTTCAAAGTATTGCATCAGGTTCATTATCAAGAAAACCGCGCCTGCTATAAAGGAGAGAATAGCCGGTACTAAACTGATAGTAGTAATCAACACTATGGATGGTAGCTCTCTTTCAGGTTCTTTCTTTCCTAAGTACTGCCATCCAATCAACTTGGTGAAGCCGCCATATTCTTTTGAAAGAGCATAAACAACATGTAAACAACCAATCAGCCATGCAACTCCTAATACGATAAGTGAAATAATAGAAAGACCGATTGACCATTTTGTCCAGCTGATACCTATAAAAGACAATGGATACAGTAGATACCACCCTGTACCAAACTTTCCGATTAAAGTGGCAATTAATAAACCCACCACTCCTAATACAACAGCAAAATATACGAAGTACCCTAATTTAAGATTTAATTTTGCGTAGCGTGTACCGATTAAATAAGCCAACGCTGCTAAAGCGATACTAAACAACAATCCCGCCATTCCCAAACCATGCATAGTCATTAATGCATAGAATGTGTCATGCCTCATTTTTATCAATTCTCCCTGATTCAGTCTCATCAATAGTCCAAGTATAATCAACACCGGGAAAAGAATTAAAAATGTAATGCTCCAGATAATTATTAATGTTCTTTGTTGCTTTTGTTCAGCAGTGCTTATTGGTATCATAATCTTTTCTTACAGATTTTAATTAACATGAATTTTTCCCATCATAATAGAGTGAAAGGATCCACAATATTCCAGACAAAGCACAGAATATTCCCCTGGATGAATGAAGGTGTACTGCAATTCATTTTTATAACCCGGCATTGCCTGTGTTTGCGCTACTAAATCTCCATTGCTGGTGTAAATGGCAAAATTGTGGTTTACATCAGCAGTTGTCACAACAAATTTTATCGCTTTGTTTGCAGGCAGTGATATCTCATCACTCCCTATAAATTCTTTAGGATTCTTATCAGATATTCCTTCTCCCATCTTCCATGCCCATTGCGTACCAACAACTGTAACAGTCTTGTCCGGAGTTTTCTGATATTTTGGGTAGGGTAAAAGCCGTAATGAGATAAACAATAAGATAATCACAACAGAAGCAAGTCCAAAGAAATATCTTGTTCGTGCCTTATACACCTTCTTCTTCGCTGCCATTTTATCCTCATAATTGGTGGAACTTGAGATTAAAAAGAAAACAACCGAAACAACTATTAAAGCGCCTATTAAGGAAACAATGGCTGCAAAAGTTTGTACGGTAAGAAAAATATCCAAAAGATTCATACTTGTTTTTTGTTAAATTATTAATTGCGTGAAAGTAACGAGATTGTCATGTCTTTTTTCAAAACTAATTATTTGGTAAAATAATATAGTACTCTTTGTCTGGAACACGCTTTTACTGAGTAACCTGATATTACACCTTATACAATTCAAAATAACCTCTGTAATTCTAATCCTGATTTTACCTGCTGCTCGTTTGATTATTGAAAAGTGAGTATTATCTGATATTAATAATACCATAAACATCATAGCAAGCAAATTACTACACCATAAATCAAGAAATAAATTCCCAATCATTTTTTGCGTGGTAAATGTAACAACAAAATTTTAAATCGGATAAGTTTATCCAAATTAATACTGCTGTATATATGTTATCTGCTGATGATAAACTTTGTAGTTGTTTTGTAGCGGCTGCTTAAGCACGACAGAAAATAAATTCCTTTGCTTATATCAGGCAGATGGATTTGTACAACATCTTTTCTTATTATACTGATTCCATCATAAATGGTTCTTCCTAACAAATCATGTACGACTAAATGAACCTGTTCATTTGATGTGCCTTTTATTACAATATTCATAAATGATTCTGTAACAGGATTTGGATATACCGAGACTGAGAGAAGGGATTCATCTGCTGTAACACCTGTTGTAATACAAGAAATGCCCGGATTATTTCCGCTTTCAGCTATAACTTTTGCAAACAAATCAGCCATATTCTGTGATCGAAGAACTACATTGTCAATTGCATGACCGGGTGGATTTTGTAAACAGTTACCACTGCCGTTCCAATTGTTAATAATATCTGCTGTGTATGAAAGGGATGAACTGTCCATTTCCTTTAATGAATCTGCGATGGATTTACCTCCATACATCCATGGATAAAAATAAACCGGCTGACATAATCCGTTAAGGCATTCATAGGTTATTCTTGCCAACAAAGGGTAATAGCCGGCACTGACTATAACATCTGCATACTGGTGAAAGAGATAAACTGCAGGAGTATCTGTTCCTTTCATCCATTGAAGTGTAGGCATTCCTCCAAAAAAACAACCAACTCCTTTTACTTTTGCATTAGCTCCACCAGTATTCAGTTCACCTTCAATACTTCCAAGATCAGGCCGCAAGTAGGATGTTCCTTTAGGATTACACCCCGATAAGCCCGAAGCAGGAACAGGCGCATCTTTAATACTGTAACAGTCTGCCGGCTTCTCATCCGGCAAATCAATAAAAGCAGTTGCCATAGCAATAAATGCCCCTGCACTTGTACCTGCCACAAAAACATTTTCTGCATCTGTTGAGTCTGTTACAGTTCGGTTTTTTAAGAAACGTATAGCTCCTTTGGCATCCTGCATCCCCCGAAAAATAGCACGATACACTTCACTGCTGTCACAGATATAGATACAGGGAGTAACCAAAGAAGTACTGCATAATAACCATTGCGTCCATGATGCCGCTTTATGAGTTCCGAGTCGGTATTTGATGGAAGCAACCACATATCCTTTAGCAGCCATCTGATTAGCTACAGATACTACATCGCCACTATTTTTATTTCCTGCTATCCATGACCCTCCATGAATAATTACAAGTACAGGCCTGTGGCAATTGGTATCACCAACCGGTTTATATAAGTCCATAACAAGTGTGTCCGGTAATCCTGCATAATTAGTGGCAACCCCATATTTAATATTACTTTCAATTCTTACTTGAAACTGATTCTGTGTATAGTCAAGCTGTGCAAACAACTCTACCGGCAAAATCAAACAAATAAATATCATTATTTTCCAAGTCTTCATTCTATAACAAATTGCTTTTTGCAAAATAGTTTATACCACCTATCTTCACATTCACTGTTAATACTTCTAAATTCCTTTTAACAAGATTATGAAAAAAATTTTACTTGTTCTATTCTTAGGTTTTTACTATTTAACCGTCAGCGCTCAAACAGCCAGCTACTCATTGATTGAAGAATTTACCGGTGAGAATTGTTATTACTGTGCTCTTTATAATCCTGCTTTCGATGCTTTATTAAAGAAGAATATTTCAACTGTTATTGCTCTGAAATATCAGTGTGATATTCCTTCTCCGGGTCCGGTATTATACAAACAGACAAAAGCAGATGTTGATGTAAGAAGTTACTACTACCTTGTCAATAGTACACCCTATGCATTCACGAATGGAAATGAAATTGCGGGGTTGGCCGCTATTTACACCCAATCAGATATTGATAATTTAAAGACCCGTATGAGTCCTTTTGACATTACATTGTCACATACCCTTTCTGCAGATATGGATTCCATTTATATAACCATGACTTTCACCTGCACACAAGATATCAGCACTACCGGCGCTTTCAGGGCTCATATTGTGCTGGCAGAAGAAAACATAAAATTCTCCACCGCTCCGGGTTCAAATGGCGAAAAGAGTTTTTATATGGTGGTAAGGAAAATGTATCCAAGCGCAACAGGTACTTTAATATTCAAGCAACAATGGCTGAAAGGCGAAAGCCAAACTATCCATATTGCCCAGCCGCTTCCTTCTTATATCTATAATATTCCGGAACTAAGGGTAGTAGGTTTTATCCAGGATAATAAGGACAAGAAAGTGTTACAGACCGCGATAAGCAGTTATCCGACAGGAATTAATGAATGGAATAAGACATTAACAAACATTTCATTATTCCCCAATCCCACAAATACCCAAACAAGTTTACATCTTACATTAAGTAAAACCGATAATATAAAAATAACTGTAACAGATATTTTTGGCAGAGTAGTTTATTCGGCAAAGGAAAATAATCTAACAGCAGGAGAACACCTTATTAATATCAATTTGGAATCTATTCCACAAGGCATTTACAATGTCAATGTTCTATTCAGTGAAAATCAAACGACTAAAAGGTTAATTGTAATAAATTGATTCGTGAATCAAGACGCAATACCAGATTAATACTATCTGACACCGAACTGACAATATGATATAGCAAAAAGCGACTTTCCAAAAGTTCGTTTAACTTCGTGCGCTGACATGAGCAATAGAGAATGGTTTGTGGATTGGTTCGACTCTTCTTACTACGACTTGCTGTACCAAAATCGCAACGAGAAGGAGGCATCTGAATTTCTGGAAAATCTGTTGGTAGTTCTTAAACCTGCTCCGTATTCCAGAATGTTTGACATACCATGCGGTAACGGAAGATATGCAAAATTCCTTGCTCAAAAAGGATTTGAAGTTAAGGGAGTGGATTTATCTAAAAGGAAAATTCAAGAAGCTAAAAGATTTGAAGCAGATAAGCTCAACTTTGCAGTTCACGACATGAGTATGATTCTATATGTGAACTATTTTGACTTTGTTTTTAATCTGTTCACGAGTTTTGGCTACTATGAAAGTGAAAGAAAAAATATGAATACCATTCGTACTTTCAGCTCTGCACTGAAAGGAGGTGGTAAACTTGTACTTGATTTCTTTAATGCTGAAAAGAAAATAAAGAACCTTAAGCCGGAGTCAAATAGAATAATTAACGGAGTAGAATTTAAGATTAGACGGAGAATAGAGGGCAAGCATATAATAAAGGATATATCCGTTGATGATACTGACAAGAAATTGTCGTTTCAGTTTCAGGAGCGTGTGCAGGCGTTTACACTTAAAGAGTTTGAAAAGTATTTCTCTGCTAACAAATTGAGAATCGTCAAAATTTTTGGTGATTATAATCTGAATGAATTCAATCCCCATGAATCAGAACGATTGATTTTAATTGCTAAAAAAATCTGATGTTTAATTTTTTCCGTCATATTGATTACAAACTCTTTTATTTAATAAATGATAAACTGAGCAATTCGTTTTTTGATATTGCGCTGCCATGGTGTCGTGAAAAGTATAATTGGATACCTTTTTATATCCTGCTTGCTGTTATATTGATATACAAATTTAAGAAGGAAGTATGGAAAATTCTTGTTACAGTTCCAATATTAATACTTGTTACAGATCAGTTAAGCAGCAACATTATTAAACCGTTATTTCATCGTTTGCGCCCATGCAGAAATCCAGAACTTGCCGATCATGTTCATCAGTTAGTTCATTGTGGCGCCGGCTACAGCTTTGTATCTTCACATGCTGCCAATCATTTTGGCTTGGCAGTTTTTCTGATAATGATTTTTGGAAAAAGATTCCAATGGCTGTCTGTTCTTCTACTGTTTTGGGCAGCTATCATTTCCTTTGCACAAATTTATGTTGGGTTGCATTTCCCATCTGATGTTACAGTTGGTGCACTTATCGGGACGCTGTTTGGCTGGATAACAGGGAAGATGGTTGTATCCCGGATAAACATAAAAGTTGTTTGATCTGATAACAAATCAACCCTGCGACAAATGAAATATATGGAACTTATCTTACTTTTTGCATCGCCATTAATTGGAGGAATTATTGCTATGCTTTTTCATATTAAAAAGGAAGAGCAATATAAATTAGTATTATCATTCAGCGGTTCCTTTCTTTTTGCTGTTACTATACTTCATCTGTTACCTGAAGTTTTTCATGAAAATATTTATGCAGGTCCGTTTCTGCTTCTCGGATTCTTTATTCAGATACTTTTGGAGCAAACTACCCGGGGAATTGAACACGGGCATTATCATCCTCACAAGGAAAGCAGTCTATTTATTTTTTCTCTTGTGTTCGGGCTTTCCGTTCATTCTTTTCTTGATGGAATTCCTGTAAGTCTGAATCGCTCGCTGCTCTATGGAGTTTTTATGCATAAAATTCCGGAGGGATTTGCACTGACCAGCATTTTCCTTTTTTCTAAATACAAAAAATCAACAGTAGTTACAGCTCTGCTACTATTCTCAGTAGTTGCCCCTTGTGGCGCTTTACTCTCTGAATACTTACAGGAAATAAATGCCGCTATCTTCCCTACTCTGCTCGCAATTGTTGCAGGATCATTTCTACATATTTCCACTACTATTCTGTTTGAATCAGAATCTTTAGGCGGACACTCGCTTCCTTACAAAAAAATAATCGCCATTACATTAGGTGCAGCTATTTCCTTATTGACACTCGGAAGCCATTAAATTATCGCAGGAAAATTTGATATTAATTTGTGAAATTCGTCGCAGAAATATTTTCTATGACTTACGAATACATCATCGTTGAACCGCAAATTGAAAAACATATTGCACTCATCCGGCTTAACCGTCCTAAGGAACTAAATGCTCTGAACACTCAACTAATGAGTGAAGTAAGTAATGCACTGAAAACTTTAGATGCAGATGATAATGTGCGTGTGATAATTGTAACAGGAAATGAAAAGGCATTTGCTGCCGGCGCTGACATCAAACAGATGACAGACAAGACAGCAATTGATATGATAAAAATTGATCAGTTCAGCACATGGGATCAAATCAAGAAAATAAAAAAGCCGATGATTGCTGCAGTAAGCGGATTCGCTCTTGGCGGCGGTTGTGAACTGATGATGCACTGTGATATGGTTATTGCCTCTGAAACGGTAACGATCGGTCAGCCCGAAATAAAAATCGGGGTGATACCCGGAGCAGGCGGCACCCAACGACTGACCCACGCCATCGGCAAAGTTCGTGCTATGGAAATGGTTCTTACCGGTAGGAATATTTCTGCAGCAGAAGCATTAAAATTCGGATTGGTGAATAAAGTAGTTCCGGTTGAGTTTTTTTTATCAGAAGCAATCGTACTGGCAAAGCAAATTGCTGATCTCTCTCCTATTGCGATCAAGCTTGCTAAAGAGTCAGTGTTACAGTCATTCAATTCCACATTGGATGACGGATTAGTTTTTGAACGGAAAAACTTTTACCTCACTTTTACCAGTGAAGATCAAAAGGAAGGAATGAATGCTTTTATAGAAAAGCGAAAACCTGATTTCAAAGGGAAATAGAATCTCTACTTTTTCATGTACAGGTCAGGTTTAAAAATTATTCAGGCATTTACTATAATTTATTTGTTCTTTCTGATAGAAATTATTTTCTGTAAAAATGCCAGCGCACAGTTTCCTGTACCGTTTGAGCAAGACACATACTATATTACTACCGCTTATGGCGTACTGACTCCAATCAGTATTTTTAATTATATTCTTCTGAAGAATGATACAATAATCAAAACAAAACAAATAGGTCCGGTATATCTCAAGTACGAAAAATCAGTCGGCAACGATTTTGGGCTTGGGATAAATCTGTCCTATGTTTACAATCAGTGGGAAGCGCCCGGTCAGAGCTATTCCAATACTTCGTCATTTCTCAAACGACACTCCTACAGTGCATTAGTCCGGTTGAATTATCACCTTTACAACAAGAGGTATTACGATCTTTTTACAGGATTTGGAATCGGCTTCAGAAGGGCAGATTTAATTTACAACATTGAAGTTCCGGATTCTATCGGGAAGCCCATTTCTTTTCCAATTGGTTTTGAGTTTGGTATAGGTGGAAAATATTTTCTGAATCCCGATTTAGCTTTATACTTTGAGTTGGGTGCATCAAAATCCTTTCTGCAAGGCGGATTGACTTATTCTTTCCGGTCGAAGAAGTATTATGACAGTAAACTCCCTTCAGATTAAATTATGGATAGAAATAAATACAAAAGGTTGCATTCATGTATAATTTATGTTGATAAAATTTTTTATCACTTATTTGACTATATTGAAACTATTAAACATGTTTGCGGTAGAAATCAATTCACTAAACAAAATCATTTATCAAATGAAAAAAACAATTGTAACAGTTATCGCAGTAGTTTTCATTGCTGCATCATTCGTTGGTTGTAAGAAAGACTTCACTTGTTCTTGCTCTTATGGCAATTCAGCATTGAACTATGATTACAAGTATGTAAAAGTAAAAAAGAAAGATGCTACGTCATCCTGCGATGCATTAAGTTCTACCGCTAAACTTGGTGGTGGAAGCTGCACTTTGAAATAATCAAAGTGTTACAGAAACAGAAACCCCCGGACATCGGGGGTTTTTTATTGCCATTCATATATAAGTAAATAAAAAAGGCAGCAATAAATCGCTGCCCTTTTTACTATCTGCTACATTTATTATTTCAAAGAAAAATCTTTGCTGCCCACTTTATATCCATCCTGATAAATTTCAGCAGTGTAATTTCCTTTAGGCAAAGGAGTATTTTGCTTCCAATAAATACAAACATTCTGTTTCTGTTGTGTGTACTCTATTTCCTTAGTAATTGAATATTGAACCTGTTCCCCGCTCTTAGATAAAGTAATCACTCCACTACCTAAACTCTGAACGGCAAGGGTAACACCTTCAGGGCTGATAATCCGCAAATAAAATGTTTTACTACCCACATCCGATGTTTTGCTTTCTTCCACATCAAAGCAAACTTTTATACGCTCTGAATTCTTTGCTCTGTTTGTGGTTATCTCTTTACCGTTCTTCTTCGAAAAAGAACCTATTGCTTCTATGTTCTGTGCTTTAAGAAGTCCTGCTTCTGTTTTGAAAACTCTATTTTCTTTTTTGAGTTGCATATTCTCTCCGACTTTCACATCGAGATCTCTGCCAATAGAGTCTTTTTGTGCAACAAGAATATTTTTCTCTTTCTCTAAAGTGGTAATCTGACTCTTTAAATCATCAACTAATTTTTGAAGATCAGCAAGCTTATCAGCATACTCTTTATCACTCAGCTTCTTTGCTTTCTTAGCTGCTTCCAGCGCTGATTTCATATTGTTGATTTGAGTTTCCTTCAGAGTCAACAAGCTGTCAAGAGAATTATTCTGTCCTTTCAACGATTCAAGATCTGAGATTGCAGAATTATATTTTACATTAAGGTCAGCGATTCTCAGACTGTCCATGTTGGTAATTTCAGTCAGTTGCTTCACTTCATCTTTCTTGCTGTTGAGTTTTACATAAAGATAAATATTAACAGCAGCCAAAAGGACTATCAGAATAATCAACAGCGTTGTTCTGTTATTCTTTTGTTCTGGTTTTTGAGATTCATTTATGTTTTCTGACATAAAAAGTGTTTTATTTATTAGAGATTTGATTCTTTTAATTACGCAACAAAGATTAGTATTAGTAAAAGCGAAAACAAAACAATTTTTACACCTAATAATGTGGATTTGCCTGTCCGGACTTATTTAAAATATAAAACCTCTGATATTCGTTATTATTTATTTTTTTTATAATAGGGAGATTCTCAGATCTAAAAAGGTAAATGAATGAATGCTGCCGTATATATTACTGAAGTTTATCAATCAGTTTGTTTTTGACACTGTTGTTATTACAAGTAATAAGATTTCAGGTTTCTGCACATTTTTGTTTTTCTTTGTCAATATGTTCTGCATTGTCGAATTTCCTTTCACGATCCTTTAACGCTACTATATGTCTTGCAATCGTTTCGTCTTAGCTTAAAACAAGTAATTAGTACTCGATAATATTTGTAGAATATAACATCCGATGAAAAGGAATTTATTCACCATCATTTTTCTCTCATTAACGGTGTTCTCATCGGCTCAGATTCCTTTTTATCATATTACCGTTTTTGACACAACGGCTTCAACTGGATATTATTTTTTGTCTCTTACTCAACATCAAGGGAATATCAGCATATTGGACAAAAATGGGGAAGTAATTTACTATCAGCCGGGTGCGGTTTACGTTAATTTTGCATTACATCCCAATGGAATGATGTCTTATTTTAGTTTTGACCGGAAGAAATTTTTCCTGATGGACAGTTCATTTATCATAGTTGATTCTATTGCATGTAAAAATCTTTATGAAACTGATTGGCATGATTTCAAAATTTTACCAAATGGTAATTCTCTTTTGCTTGGATCTGACACTGTCTTAATGGACCCAAATAAAGTTCCCTCGTGGATTAAGGGAGTTAATAATTCAATTACAAAAGCAAAATACGGAGTTATCCAGGAATTGGACAGTAACCACAATATTGTGTATGAATGGAGGGGGAAAGAATATTTTAGTTTGGAAGATGCAGATTCATTTTATTCAGCTTCATCACCTGCTGATATTTCTATGGGTATCTTTGATGTCAATCATTTTAATTCAATAGAAGTGGATGTAGATGGGAATTTTATAGTATCGTCCAGAAATTTTAATGAGATAACCAAAATTAATCGCAACACCGGTGAGTTAATGTGGCGGTTCGGAGGTATCAGGAATCAATTCAAATTCATCAACTGTTCGGTTCCATTTTACGGTGCACATGACATACATCGCCTCACCAATGGGCATCTGACATTTTTTGATGCTGGAAACAATTATAATAAACATGGTGCACGTGCAATGGAATTTGAACTGGATGAAAGAGAAAAAATTGCCACACTTATTTGGAGTTATACGTACGACTCTACCATGCAAAGTATCCGCGGAGGCGGTAATGTTCAGCGACTTGATAATTCCAACACGATAGTTAACTATGGTAATGTTTCAACCAATTCTTTATGCTTTGTAGTGGTTAAGCCCAATGGATCTATGGTTCTTAAAATGGACAGCATAGTGTCGTACAGGGTATTGAATTACTCTACACTGCCATGGAAATTACATCGTCCGAAAATCACCTGTTTTGATTCGTTGGGTGTAAAATATTTAGCTGCCGAAAGTGATTATCGTTCTTATTATTGGAGCGATTCCAGTACTACCCGCACTATTTCTGTTACAAAGCCCGGTACCTATTATCTTTTTGTCCCTTATGGCGCGAATGGTTGGATCAGGTCAGAAAAAATAGTGGTGAATGATATTGCCCTCTTATGCAAATACCCACTAAAATCCAAGAATAAGAAACACAAAAAGGTAAGTCAATAGTAAAATAATCTCGTGAGATTACAACTTAATAATCCGCTGAATAATATACTTACCTCCAGTTGTTTTTATCTTTAACCAATAAACACCTGATGAAAAACCGGAAAGATCAATCATCGTTTGATTATTATAGTTCTGAGTTGTTGTTGAATAAATCCTAATTCCTAATAAATTATATACTTCAATTTTAGCTATTGGCAGTTCGAGGTTTGTCCCATCAATAATAAAATCATTACTGAAAGGGTTTGGATGAATTGCGATATTACTCACATCCGGAATTATCGTAATTCCTGTGGCAACCAGTTCCACATCTCTGCATATAGTATAGGAACAGTTTGAGCCGTTTATCACACTCAGACAAACATGGTAGATTTTCTTTGAATCATAAGTATGAATAGGATTTGAATCGTTACTACCCTTTCCATCATTAAAGTCCCATGTAAAAACTGTGATGTCACCTGAGCTTCCTGCTGAATTAAAGTACACCTGTAAGTCGTTAATTGTATAAGTATAATAAGCAATAGGTGAGGGCTTCACCACTAATTTGAAAACTTCAGAGGTGTCAGAACAATTGCCATTAACAGTAAACACTCGGTAATATGTATCCTTCTCAATCATATCGGTAAAGGAGCTACCGGTTGCATTAGGGATGTTAGTGAAATTACTATTAGTTAGTGAAGACTGCCATTGAATATCTGAAGAATTCCCTGTTACTGAAAGGAATCCGGGAGTACCGGAACAGATGGTGTCGCGGAGCGCTGTAATTATTCCGGCTGTGGGTGATTCATCCACTATAATGGTAACCGGGTTAGAAGTAGCGGGCGAACCGATGGCACAGCTTTCACTGGAAGTCATTTCACAAATAATAACATCATTATTGCTGAAAGAATTACCTGTGAAAAGATTGGAGTTTATTCCTTCATTGTTATTGTTTACTTTCCATTGGAATGTGGGATTTGCCCCTCCGTTTGTTGCCATTGCAGTGAAACTTATTGTTTCACCGGCACATATATGTGTTGCAGAAGCGGTAATTAAAACGGATGCAGGCAAACTGCCGCCTGAACTGCCGACAATTACTTTTGTACTCACTTTACATTTTTGAGTATCAGAAACTGTAACATAATAATAGCCCGGCAACAATCCTGTCGCCTGATTTGATGTTTGTACTGGTGAGGTATTCCATTGATAAGTATATGGAGATGCCCCACCTGATGTATTAGCTGTGGCAGTTCCGTTGTTTAAACCACAATCAGCAGGAGAGCTTGAAACAGAAACACCCATGCTGCACTGACAAACATCACCATCTATGGTTGTCGGATTTGTAACAATTGTAGAAACAGGTAAAGAGCTACCTCTTTTAACCTGAGTACCGCCGGTAGAGACAGATACTGTAACAGCATTGACAACAAGAGAAGGACTGGAAGTATGACAACCGGGAGCCATTCCAAGAGAATCCATTTTTACAATGTAAATATCTGTATTCCCCACACCCAAAGAATCAGACCGGCCTGCCATAATAAATCCCCCATCAGAGGTTAAGCAAACAGCATTTCCAAATTCACTTAACCCTGTACCGAAAGTTTTTGCCCATTTAACATTGCCTGAAGCATTTGTTCTGAATAGTAGCAAATCATTATCCCCTGCTCCAAATCCATTGGTCCATCCGGCAATTGCAAGATCTCCATTCGATGTTTCACGGACATTGGCATAAGTTTCATTGCCTGATGCAGAGCCATAAGTCTTGCTCCATTGTACATTGCCTGCACTATCTGTTTTAACTAATAACATATCTCCTGATACAGAAAATGAACCCGTAAAACCACCAACAATAAATCCATTATCTTTTGTCTGACTGACACTGTAGAAAAGATCTTCACCAGCGCTTCCATAAGTTTTGTTCCACATTACATTGCCATCTGATTTACTAATTTTCATCAGCCAACCATCATAATCGCCCGATCCGATTCCATTGGTAAAACCCGCACCGATAAAATTTCCATCATTCATCTCCTGAATTTGTATAAGAGGTTCCTGACCAATTGATCCTATTGAGTTAGTCCAGATAATACCTCCGGAAGAATTGATATAAACCAAGAAGGCAGCCCCCACATCACTAAATCCTGCCATTAGGTAATTATGCGACGATGTTTCTATAATCTGCCGAATATCTGAACCATTAAAAAACTCTCCTGACGGATAAACATTTGACCATATTACATTACCCTTTTTATCTGTTTTAATAACATACGCAGTAGTGCCAAATAAATTGAATGAAGTAGTTCGGGCGGCAATAATAAATCCGCTGTCTGCTGTTTGTTGAACTGAAAAGGATTCGTCTTTTCCGGATCCTCCGTAAGTCTTACTCCAAAGAATATTTCCTGAATAATCAATTCTAATAAGGTAAAGATCTGCATCACCTACACCAAAGCTATAGGTTGTACCCAAAACAGCATAACCGCCTTCTTTACATTGAATGATGAAACTGGCTCCATCACTTTTTGCTCCTCCATAAGTTTTTTGAAATATATTTTGAGCATAGCATCTCACAGAAAAGAAAAGTAAAAAAAACACACAAGTGAAAAAAAATGCTTTTATTTTAAGAATACTACCAACTAATGATTTCATTTTGCCCATAAAATTGCGATATAAATTTACCCATTTATTAGTAAATATCAATAACATCTAAAACGATTTAAAGTAATGCAGTCTGATTTTCAAAATAGCTTTGAGATATAATACAAATCTATTTTCCTAAGCCAAACAGTAAGACCATTTGCTCAGATAATTACCATGTTAGACAAACAGAAAGTTTTTCCTACTAATCAAAACAAACTTTATTTTTACTTAAATTACCTTAAGGATGGGTGCATAACACTCGTAATTTTATTACTCGCTGTAAGATAAAGTCTTAATTATAATATCACATCAAAAATCTTCGCTCTACGATATTGTAGAACTCTGCAACAGTTTCATCTTCTGCTTTCCATTTATATTTAGGAATCAATTCGGAATCTATGTAGTTCATTGCAGCTTCATAGTTTGCGCTTCCGTTAATTTTATCTATTGCCTCATCATATTGACGGGTATTATTATTAAAAAGGAAGTTGATATACGAGAATCGTTTATTGAGTCCGATAAAAACCTTTAAATCTTTTATCGGTGACTTTTTCAGTTTATCCGCTAATTCTGTCTTAGATGTATTCAGTCGTTCGTTGACCGATTGTTTTTCTTTTCCTGTTTTTATACTGTATAAATCAGCAAGTGTTTTTTTCTGCTCTTGACTTGAATAAGACTGATGGATGGATTGTCCATGACCATTTATCGGTGTATTTTCCTGTGGCGGCTGCTGACTATAATTTCTATTTTCATTAGTTTGAGGTGGAGGATTCTGATATAAAGGGTTTTGATATGGAGGCATCTGATGCGGTAACTGTTGAGGATTTTGAGGATAGATGGGTTGCTGCTGTTGATACGGGTTCATCAGTTGAGGTGGTGGCATTTGCTGCTGAGGTGTATCCGGCTGAAGCGACATAGTAGCTTCATACAACTCTCTCACATATCCCATCATCAAATCCTTATCAATCTTATTTACGACTCCACCACTTTGTTGAATAGAATTAAATAAATAGCTAATCTTTTCTATTAAAACATCTATCTGAGTCTGTGTCTTTTTATCAATCATTTCAATGTAGAGAATTAATGCAAAGTTAATTAATTGTATCCTCTTTATATTATCTCCCTTATATAATAGCTAAGTACGGAAGATTTATAAAGATAGTTCATTTAATTCGACGGAAATTATACACTTACGCATAACATAATGGCAATATGTTTCATTTTCCATACACCGCAGTTTATGCACAATCCGTGTTCTCTATATGTTTTCTTCCTAAAAATACATTTCATAGCTTTACATAATTATGAAAGCTTCTTCTCTATATCAGGATTTTATCAGCAAGCTTTCAACTATCTATGATGAGTCGGAAGCAACAAGCATTACACGAATTGTGATGGAAGATGCCGCCGGCATTACTGATACAGATAGAATAGTAGGAATTAATCAGGAAGTAAACGAATCTGTAATGCCGATAATGAATGCTATCCTTATGCGATTAATGAACCATGAACCGTTACAGTATATTCTTGGTGAACAAATCTTTTACGGCTTAAAATTTAAAGTGAATCCTTCTGTACTGATTCCCAGAAGGGAAACGGAAGAGCTTGTCAACTGGATAATAAAGGAACATGGACGAGATGAATATCTCAATATTCTTGACATCGGAACCGGTAGTGGGTGTATTCCGGTTTCAATAAAAAAAAACATACCTACCGCCCAATTATTTGCTACGGATGTTAGTGATAAAGCGATTGTAACCGCAGCAGAGAATGCTGTCTTAGCTGGTGTTGAAGTAAAATTTGCCCGTAGTGATATTTTAACTTTGGAAAACCCTTTTAACCAGTCTTTTGATATCATTATCAGTAATCCTCCATATATAACTTTAGATGAGAAAACAGATATGATGAAAAATGTAACAGAGTTCGAACCTCATTCAGCTCTATTTGTTCCTGATAAAGATCCTATTATTTTTTATGAGAAGATTGCTCAGTTTGCCATTAAGAACCTGAACAATGAGGGATTGCTTTATTTTGAAATCAATGAGTCGTACAGTGAAGATATAAAAGCGATGCTCAGTGGACATGGTTTTCAGCAGGTTGTACTCCGAAAAGATATGCAGGGGAAGAACCGGATGATACGCGGTCTGCTTACACCTCTATGGTGGTAAGTAAATCTATTTCTTCAAGCACTGCGCTTACAAAAAGACAATCTTCCATAGATCCCTCAAAAACAGTTGCCCTCCCTTTATTATGAATAGTGTAAGCGAGATGTTCTGCTCTCTTAGATGTACAATGAACTGCACGGATTAACTGACGAATTACATCATCGAAAGTATGCCAGTCATCGTTATGGACAATCACCTTTGCTTCTATATCAATCGAGGTGATAACTTCATCAATCTGTTCAACTGTAAGAGTTTTCTCCATATCTGATATTCTGTAGCAAAAATATGGTCACTGACTATTCCAACAAAATCTTTTAGCTGAAACTATGATATAAATATGCTTCAAGATTTATAGGATACATATATTCGCTGCTTTGAAATCATGTTCAGATTCAGTACTATTTTATCTTTATTATTAATATCCTTTTCACTTTCTGCTCAGGTTAAATACACCATAAGCGGATATGTGAAAGACTCTCTCACAGGTGAAAATCTTATATCCGCAGCAGTGCAAATTAAAGGAAGTTCTCTTGGCGCTTACACCAACAGTTACGGCTTCTTTTCGCTCACTGCAACTCAGGGTAATTATGAACTTACTGTTTCATACATCGGCTATCGGGCTGTAACAAAACAGATTTCGTTAAACAACGACCTCCGAATGAATGTGAATCTTGCTCCTGCTGTAAAAGAGATAAAAGGAATAGTGGTAGAGGCAGAGCGGGAGGACAAAAATATTTCATCATCGGAAATGGGTAAAGTTGAACTGCCAATGGAAAAAATAAAAGCGCTTCCGGTGATTATGGGGGAAGTGGATATTTTAAAAACCATTCAGTTGCTTCCCGGTGTTCAGGGTGGCGCTGAGGGCACATCCGGATTTTATGTTCGAGGCGGCGGACCTGACCAGAACCTGATTATGCTTGATGAAGCCGTTGTTTATAACAGCGCTCATTTGTTTGGCTTCTTCTCCATTTTTAATTCTGATGCAATTCTCAATACTACTTTATACAAAAGCGGAATGCCTGCCGAGTACGGAGGGCGAATTTCTTCGGTGCTTGACATTTCCATGAAAGAAGGGAATAATAAAGCTTATCATGCTTCCGGTGGAATCGGATTAATTGCTTCACGATTAACGGTAGAAGGTCCGATAAAAAAAGATAAATCATCCTTCATTGTCAGCGGAAGAAGAACATATATAGATGTGTTAACCCAACCCTATATCAACACTACAAAGTATAAAGGCACAGGTTATTATTTCTATGACTTAAATGCAAAAGCAAATTATCGTTTCTCTGACAAAGACCAATTATTTCTGAGCGGGTATTTCGGAAGAGATGTTTTCAGTTTTAAATCAAATAATATATCAATAGGAATACCTTGGGGAAATGCTACGACAACCCTCCGTTGGAATCATCTGTTCAACTCCAAGTTGTTTATGAATGCCGATGCGATTTATAATAATTACGATTTTGAAATTACCGGTGAGCAGGATAATTTTAAAGTAACGATGTTCTCCGGCATCCGTGATGCAAATGCTAAAGTTGATTTTAACTACTATGCTTCTGTGCAACATGAAATAAAGTTTGGCGCAAACTATATCTACCATGTTTTTCTTCCCAGCAGTGTAAGCGGAAAAAGCGGTGAGGTAGAATTTAATCCTGAAGGAATTAAGAGAAAATATGCTCATGAAGGTGCTGTTTATGCTCAGGATAAAATTACACTCGGTGAAAGTGTTGAAATGAATGTAGGATTGCGGTTTGCACTGTTTGAGCAAGTTGGACCTTACCGCAAATTAATCTATGGAAATTTTTCCGGCTATCCTACTGATTCTGTAATTTATAGTAAAGGACAGCCGATTAAAACTTATAGCGGATTAGAACCGCGTATCTTATTTCGTTACAGCATCAACAGAAAATCTTCCGTAAAAGCATCTTTTAATTACAATAATCAGTTCATACATCTGGTAAGCAATAACGGCACTACCCTACCCACAGATATTTGGGTGCCGAGTTCTTTGAAAGTAAAACCTCAAACAGGTGTTCAATATTCACTTGGATATTTCCGGAATTTTAAGAACAATATGTTTGAAACCTCTCTTGAGATTTATTACAAGCAGATGAATAATCAGATTGAATACAAGCAGGGTTATACCCCACGACCGAATGAAGACCTTGAAGAAAGTTTTGTATTTGGTAAAGGTGATTCAAAAGGAATTGAACTCTACATCAACAAACAATCAGGAAAATTTACCGGATGGGTTGGTTATACTTTGTCATATACTAACCGGAAATTTCCTGATTTGAATGATGGAAAAAGTTTTCCTTATCGCTATGACCGCCGTCACAATGTTTCATTTGTTACCACTTACCAACTGAATGAACGATGGTCGTTCAGCGGTGTATTTGTTTATCAAACCGGAATTGCCTACACGCTTCCTGTGGGAAAATACTTTATTGAAGGGAATGTAATTACTGAATATGGAGCAATTAATGCTTACCGCTTGAAAGCTTACAGCCGGCTTGATTTATCAGCTAACTACGAGGGAAAGAAAAGAAAGAAAATTCAGGATGGATGGTCGTTCTCTGTTTACAATGCTTACAACCGGAAGAACCCATTTTTCATTTATAATGATGTAATAGGATCTTTTCTGAATGAACCACAGGTTAGTGTACAGGCAAAACAAGTAACGATGTTTCCGATTATACCTTCTGTAACATGGAATTTTAAATTTTGAAAATGCGCGACGAAATGACAGGCAGCTATCAGATAAATATTAAAGAGAAGAATTTTCTCTCTTTATGTTTTTCGTTACTCCTTTTCTTGTTATTTTCTTCTTGTGAGAAAGACATTTCTATTGATCTGCCTAAGCCATCTGACCAGTTAGTAGTAGAAGGGCGAATTGAAACCGGACAATTCCCTTTTGTAATTCTCACTAAAAACTCACCCTACTACGAAACCTTTTACACTAAAGACTTAGGTAGCTATTTTGTTCATGGTGCAAAAATTACTGTAACAGAACTGTTAGACGGAACACCTGTAAAAACAGATACGCTACAGGAAATAATATTAGACACTTTAGGGGTGAAAGTTTCTGTTTATGTTTCATTCGGAATCAGAGGAACGGCTGGCAGAAGTTATTCCCTTTCTGTTACAGCAGATGGTCAGTATGTTTCATCTGTTACAACCGTTCCGGACTCCTACCCGCTTGATTCTATTTGGGTAAAATACGATGTTGACCCTTCCAATCTTCAGCTTGTCAAACTAATGTGCCGTTATACCGATCCGCCTTCACTTGGTCAGTATGTCCGGTACTTTACCAAAAGAAACAACGAACCTTTTTATCCGGGAATGAACTCTGTGTTCGATGATGGGGTTGTAAACGGAACAACTTTCGATTTTCCACTTGATCGTGGAATGAATAGAAATGCTGAAGATAATTTTAAAGACTATGGATTTTTTTATAAAGGAGATACTATTGAAGTAATGTGGTGTAACATTGACCGTGCTCATTTCGACTTTTGGAGAACACTGGAATTTGAACTGGGCAGTCAGGGAAATCCGTTCGCTGCGCCAATACAGGTTCAATCGAATATCAAAGGGGGATTAGGAATATGGGGCGGCTATTCAACCAGTTACAAAAAGATCATTGTTCCTGAATAATACAACTATTAAGTTTGAACACTTTTAAAAAATGAGCAACACAAATAACGACATCATCAACTGCCTGATTATCGGTTCAGGTCCCGCAGGATACACTGCGGCTATCTATGCTTCAAGAGCTAACCTTAAACCTATCATGTACACCGGTCTTGAAATGGGTGGACAACTGATGCAAACCACAGATGTGGAAAATTTCCCCGGATACCCTGATGGAATTTTAGGACCACAAATGATGGAAGATTTCAAAAAGCAAGCAGAAAGAATGGGTGCAGAAGTTCGGTTTGGACTTGCTACAAAAGTTGATTTCACAGGACCAATCCATAAAGTGTGGATTGATGAAAAAACGGAACTGAAAGCTCATACAGTAATTATTGCAACCGGCGCTTCTGCTAAATGGCTGAATATAGAATCAGAAAAAAGACTGAATGGACATGGAGTTTCAGCTTGCGCTGTTTGCGATGGATTTTTCTATAAAGGAAAAGAAGTTGCAATAGTTGGCGCTGGAGACACTGCTGCCGAAGAAGCCATTTACCTTTCCAAACTATGTACTCATGTTCACATGCTGGTACGCAGACATGAGATGAGAGCAAGTAAAATAATGCAGGACAGAGTTCTTGCTCAGAAGAATATTACCGTTTACTGGAATACCGAAACGGATGAAGTACTCGGTGACCAGTTAGTGGAAGCCGTAAGAATAAGGAACAATAAAACGGGTGAGAAGAAAACTATTCCTGTAACAGGTTTTTTTGTTGCTATTGGTCATGAACCAAATTCTAAAATCTTTAAAGACTTTATAAAGATGGATGATCAGGGATACATAATAACTCAACCTGACAGCAGTAAAACAAATGTTAATGGAGTATTTGCGTGTGGTGATGTGCAGGATAAACATTACCGGCAAGCTGTAACAGCAGCAGGATCAGGATGTATGGCTGCATTAGATGCAGAAAGGTATTTAAGCGCTCTCGGAATCTGAGTAACTGCACAATCAGTTAAGTTCTATTATCTTCTCAAGTGCGAGGTTCAGTGCAAACTCAAGTTGCTGTTGTTCACTCATGTTGGTGTTATCCAATTCAATTGCATCTCCTGCTTTATATAGCGGGCTGGCTATACGGTGGCTGTCTTCGTAATCACGCTCTTTAAGATTTTGTCTGATTTCTTCTGCTGTAACACCTACCCCTTTTGCTTTCAGTTCCTCAAAGCGGCGTTGAATACGGATGGTTTCATCAGAAGTGAGATAGATTTTCAATTCAGCATTGGGAAAAACAACAGTTCCAATATCCCTTCCGTCCATAGACACTCCTTTTTCTTTCCCTATTTCCCTTTGTTGTTTCACTAAAAAATCACGCACTTCTTTAATAGAACTTATGGTGGAAACTACTGAAGAAATTTTCATGCTGCGGATTTCTTCTTCTACATTTTTTCCGTTCAACAGGGTTTCTGATTTTTCAGTACTCCTGTTAAAGAGAAAATCTATATGTATGTTGTTAAATGATTTTACTACTTCATCAATGTTCCTAAAGTCAATATTGTTTTCTAACAGATAAAGTGTTACAGCTCGATACATCGCTCCTGAATCCACATACTTATAACCAAGCTGTGCCGCTAATTGTCTTGCCAGTGTGCTCTTACCACAAGAAGCATGTCCATCAACGGCAATAACAATTTTGTTTTTCATTCAGGACAAAGAAAGGAAATAGATTGAAAATACGGGAGAAAGAATTTATTTCTTTTTTACCGCATACTTCAGTAAAAATTCTTCGGAGTTTAACACTTCTATCTCTGAGAAATAAAAATCTTTCTTATCCTCTGTTACAATACATCTGCATTTAGAATCAATTGCAGAGTAATATTCAATACCATCTTCAAAATCGCTTATGGATTTATTATCAGCAGATTTCCGAACTATTCTTTCGGTAACAGAAGTGATTCTGAGCTTATGGGCAAGAAAGCTGACTTTCTTTCTCGCGATATTTGCTCCGTTTTTTTTCTCTGCAAAATAATGTCCGATAGCCATACAAAGCGGTGAAGTGTAAACTTCAAACCTCGAATCGTCTGCCAAACTGATTACTCTTGAGGCATTGGTGAACAAAGGATATTCATTTTTCAGAACGGCAACAAGAATATTTGCATCTAAAAATATTCTCACTTTGATTTCTTGTTAGTGTAATATTCCTTTTTCATTTGCTTGCGGGAAGAAGGCGTACGGACATACTCCACCTTTCCTTCACTGAGCATGCTTACCCATTCTGAAACAGGAAGTTCATCTAATGATTTGTAAGAGGAACTGGTTACTTTAGACAAAAGAAACTCGGTCAGCCGCGATAAACTGATATTGTTATCATCAGCAAATTTCTTTGCTTTCTGAATTACCCCTTCATTGAAGCTGAGTGTGATTTTAGCGTCCATAACTTTTATTTATACGACAAAGATATAAAAGTTATACGACAAACGAAGAAAAGGGATACTTTAGTTTTTGTCCTTTTTGCAACAACTCTTAGCTCCTTCTTCACAATGCTTCTTGCACTCTTCTTTACAATTGCCATCGCAATCGCCTTTGCAGGATGATTTCATGTTATCCATGCAGTACATCTTTCCATGACCCTTCTTACTCATACAGCATCCTTTCATATTCTGCATACTGCTATCCATCATCATTCCCTGAGAATGATAACATGAAGAATCAGACATCTCAATGCAGCAATTATCGCTTGCAGAAGCCGTATTAAAAAGCGGATGACTGATAGAAGGCGCAATCACTAAACTTACTATTGACATCAACTTAATCAGGATGTTCATAGAAGGACCGGAAGTATCTTTAAACGGATCGCCTACTGTATCGCCTGTTACAGATGCTTTGTGCGGTTCAGATTTCTTGTAATAAATCTCACCATTGATTTCTACTCCTTTCTCAAATGATTTTTTTGCATTATCCCAAGCGCCGCCCGCATTGGACTGGAACATTCCCATCAGTACGCCGCTGGCAGTTAATCCCGCCAACATTCCACCCAATACTTCTGCCCCAAAACAGAAACCGACAATTACAGGAACTATTAATGCTATTGCTCCAGGAGCAAGCATTTTTCTAATTGAAGCATTAGTAGAAATAGCCACACATTTATCATACTCCGGTTTTGCAGTGCCTTCCATAATTCCGGGAATTTCACGGAACTGACGGCGAACTTCTTCCACCATACTCATGGCTGCTTGTCCAACTGCGGATATAGCAAGTGAAGAAAAGATAAACGGAATCATTGCCCCGATAAACATTCCGGCAAGTACATCTGCTTTGTAAATATCAATCTTATCAATACCTGCCATTCCAACAAATGCTGCAAAGAGTGCAAGAGCGGTTAATGCAGCAGAAGCTATTGCAAAACCTTTTCCGGTTGCTGCGGTGGTATTTCCTACTGCATCCAGTGTATCCGTTTTCTCACGAACTTCTTTTTCCAATTCGCTCATCTCTGCAATTCCACCGGCATTGTCAGCAATAGGTCCGAAGGCATCAATAGACAATTGCATAGCAGTAGTTGCCATCATTCCGGCTGCTGCGATAGCTACTCCATACAAGCCGGCTAACAGGAACGAACCATATATTCCGGCTGCAAGTACAATCATTGGTGCAACAGTAGATTCCATTCCCACAGCTAAACCACCGATAATATTTGTAGCATGGCCTGTTACAGACTGGCGAACAATAGATTTAACAGGGCGTTTTCCCATTGCAGTATAATACTCAGTAATTATACTCATGAGTGTTCCAACAACTAATCCTAAGAACACAGCGCCGAATACGCCCATTTTTGTAAACTCATATCCACGCAGATTGAGTACATCAGGCAACATCCAGTTGATTAAGAAATAACATGAAATTGCGGTAAGAATAATAGCGCCCCAGTTACCATAGTTCAAAGCTTTCTGAACTACTGCGGTAGATACTTCAGAACCTTCTTTAATTTTTACAAAGAGAGTTCCGATTATGGAGAATATAATTCCAATACCTGCAATCATCATAGGGAGAAGAATTGGAGAAAGTCCACCGAAATTATCCTGTGTAGAAATTTCTCTTCCCAAAACCATTGTGGCAAGAACGGTAGCTACAAAAGAGCCGAATAAGTCAGCGCCCATTCCGGCAACATCTCCAACATTATCACCCACATTATCTGCAATAGTTGCAGGGTTACGCGGATCGTCTTCAGGGATACCTGCTTCCACTTTTCCAACTAAGTCAGCGCCCACATCGGCTGCTTTAGTATAAATTCCTCCACCTACGCGTGCGAAGAGTGCAATGCTTTCTGCTCCGAGAGAGAAACCGGTAAGCACTTCCAGCGCTACCTGTAATCCGTGAGCGCTTCCGTCACCTGCAAACATGTAATAAAATACGATGAATAAAGAACCCAGTCCGAGAACTGCAATTCCTGTAACACCCATGCCCATTACAGAGCCGCCTGTGAACGAAACATTCAACGCTTTAGCCAGTGAAGTTCTGGCTGCATTGGTAGTGCGCACATTTGCTTTTGTAGCAATGCTCATTCCGATATAACCGGCTATTGCAGAACAAACTGCTCCTATCACAAAAGCTAATGCAATTACAGGGCTTGAATCGGGGTTGGAATATCCTAATAAGGCAAGCAGAATTCCGGCAATCACTACATAGTAACTGAGTATCTTCCATTCTGCTTTCAAAAAAGCCATAGCGCCTTCTGCTATGTGCGTTGAAATTTCTTTCATTCGGTCATTGCCCGCATCCTGTTTGGATACCCAAGCAGACTTTATGACAACATAAATCAGAGAAACAATTCCGAAGCACGGAATCAGGTAAAAATAAGGACTCATTCAGTTTTAAATTTTGGTTGGCAAAAATAACCTTAGAGGGCAATAAAACAAAAGAATTGAAATACCTGTAATACGCCTTAATAATACCGCATATCTATCCGATGAACAGAACATTTGAATAAAAATTGTATTCAAATAAAGAATTATCCTGTTGTTCATCCTCTGATTTTAAGCTGCGGGATTTTATTTCTATCCTTGCAGCATGACTATTTTTCAAGCTATTATACTTGCTATTATTGAAGGGCTGACTGAATTTTTGCCTGTTTCATCTACCGGACACATGATAATCGGAACGGCTATTCTTGGCATGGAGCCGAATGAGTATGTGAAAATGTTTACGGTAAATATTCAGTTCGGAGCAATTCTGTCAGTGGTTGTTTTGTACTGGAAGCGTTTTTTTAAGTCACTTGATTTCTATTACAAGTTGTTTGTGGCTTTTATTCCTGCAGCAATCTTTGGCTTTTTATTGGATAAATATATTGATGAAATGCTGGGAAGTGTTACAGTGGTTGCTGTTTCACTTTTACTTGGAGGAGTAATTCTTCTTTTTATAGATAATGTTTTTAAAGAGAATGAGAAGATTGAGGAAAAAGAAATCGGTTATCTCACTGCATTAAAAATAGGATTCTTTCAGGTTATCAGTATGATTCCGGGTGTTTCACGCAGTGGCGCTACTATCGTAGGCGGAATGACTCAGAAACTTTCAAGAAGACAAGCAGCCGAGTTCTCGTTTTTTCTTGCAGTACCTACTATGTTCGCTGCTTCTGCATATAAATTATTAAAAAACTATGAGCAAATAAACACAGACAATATTTCCGTTTTACTAATTGGAAATGTAGTAGCTTTTATTGTGGCAATGCTTGCCATTAAATTCTTTATCAATTTTCTTACAAAGCACGGATTTAAAATTTTTGGTTGGTACCGGATTATAGTCGGCGGGCTTATTTTAATACTGATGGCGCTCCATATCGAACTGAAAGTGTTATGACATTAGAAGAAATCAAAGAAGGAATGGCGCTGCTTTTCGATAAACCGCTGCATTGGACATCATTTGATGTGGTGAATAAAGTAAAGCGTGTTACAAAAGCTAAAGTTGGTCATGCCGGCACGCTCGACCCGCTTGCTTCCGGGTTACTTATTGTTCTTACCGGGAAATATTGCAAACGAATGGTTGAATATATGGGACAGGAAAAGGAATATACCGGCACATTTACATTCGGCGCTACTACCCCATCTCATGATATGGAAACAGAAATTGATAAGCGGTTTGACTTGACTAATCTTTCTGAAGAATTAATTTACCGTAAAGCAAAAGAATTTGTTGGTGAGCAGTATCAATATGCACCTGCTCATTCTGCCAAGCATAAAGACGGAAAACGCTACTATGAATTAGCCCGCGAAGGAGAAGAATTTGAAAGAGTAAAACACAAAGTTGAATTAAAGGAGTTTGAAATAAAAAAAGTAAATCTGCCGGAAGTTGATTTCAGAATTGTGTGCAGCAAAGGTTTTTATGTTCGTTCACTGGCGCATGATTTTGGTGTTGCTTTAAACAACGGCGCTTTTCTGTCTGCGCTTCGTCGTACAAGAAGCGGAAATTTTAAGGTAGAAGATGCAATGCAGTTGAATGATTTTGTAAAAACAGTTGACGAACTAAAAAGCGCAAATCAGAATTCTCCATTAAACACTCAATAGTAAATTCATAATCAGAAACAGCGATGCGTGTATTCAAGAACATAGATTCATTACCTGCATTTAAGAATGCAGTAATCACGGTTGGAACTTTTGATGGAGTACATAAAGGTCATCAGCAGCTAATCAATAGAATCCACTCATTGGCTGAATCGGTAAACGGAGAAAGCATATTAATCACTTTCGATCCTCATCCGAGAACGGTAGTATATCCACAGGAACACAGCATCCGTTTGCTCAGCACTCTTGATGAAAAAATTTCTTTACTGGAGCAGGAAGGCATAGACAATCTGGTAGTTGTTCCGTTTACTAAAGAATTCTCTAACCGCTCGGCAAGAGATTATGTTGAACATTTTCTCGTTGGTAAATTTCATCCGGCAATTATTGTAATCGGATACAATCATTCTTTCGGTCATCATCGGGATGGGAACATTGAATTGCTGAGAAAACTCTCTTCTGAATTCAGATTTAAAGTGGAAGAAATCAATAAACAGATAGTAGATGAAATTGCAGTGAGCAGTTCGCGCATCCGCATAGCATTGGAAGAAAAAGATTGTGAACTGGCGTTCAACCTGCTTGGTCGCTACTATCCGGTCAGGGGTATAGTAATTGACGGTGATAAAATCGGAAGAACACTCGGCTATCCTACTGCGAATATTTCAGTAGGCAACCCTTACAAGCTGATTCCTGCTGATGGAATTTATGCAGTGTATGTTACAGCAGAAGGGAAGAAATACAAGGGTATGTTGAGTATTGGTTATCGCCCGACAGTAGGCGGAACAAAAAAAATGATTGAGGTAAATATTTTTGATTTCAATAGCGACATTTACGGACAGAGGATAGAAATTTCTTTTGTTAAATGGTTGCGTGCTGAAGAAAAATACAATTCACTTGATGAGTTGAAAGTACAGTTGGGAAAAGATAAGGCGGACTCGTTAAAAGTCTTGTAGAGTTAGCTATGAAAGAAATGCAGAGCTGAAAAAAATTCATAACACAAATAAGCACTTTTCCTCACTTAATCCTGTGATAAAAATAAAACTACCGGAACTACAACTGTAATACATTTGTGCTGTATGATTTCCTCATTATCAAAGACAACTTCACTGTTTTTAATCGTCGCACTGAACCTGATTCCGGCTTATGGAATGTTTTTTCTTGGTTGGACTATATTTTCCATCCTTTATTACTATTGGCTTGAAACTTACATTGCATCACTGTTCCAGACATTGAGAATAGTATATGCAGGAAAAACCACAGGGAATGACAGCGAAAAGAAATTAAAAATTGCACTCCGCTATTTGCTGGTGCGTACCGCTATGTTCTTTTTCTACCTTGTTTTTATTGTCGTATTTGTCGGTTTAATAGTTGAACAAAAAGAAAACATTGGAGGCAACCTCCGGCAACTTTTCTTGCTTGACTCGTCATTCAACCTTGCCCTGCTTGGGCTGGTTCTCAGTTACGGGATCAATTTCACTTTTGATTATCTTATCGGAAAAGAGTATAAACAATATTCCCCCGGCGAGCTGGCCAACTTCTTTGACTTCCGAACCATTATCATTCATATAGTTGTGGTACTGGGCGGAGTAGGTTATGGTTTCTTTGCAGAGAAGGGAATGTCGTCGCGCATGGGCCAATACATTTATCTGTTATTTTTTATTCTTCTAAAAACCGGATATGATGTATTTACATACTCTCGTATAAATAAAGGAAAATCAACCGAAAGAAATTAAGGATTACACTAAAACTGTAAACAATTTTCAGGACGAAACAACGCAATTTATCACTGTAATTTCCTTATCAGCACTTTTGAACGGATTAACCCGGAAAGAAAATGCTGTTCTTCTTTACACTGAAAATTCAGTTCACTAAATAACAATTCAAAATCTGGCAAAACAGTTGCCTGAATACGGGCAGTGATGTTAAAGAAGCGATACATCAGCCATATCAATGCTTTATGAAGTATATTTCTTTCTCCATAAAAATCTGCAAAAAGCCAAACACCGGATTCTTTCAGATGTCCAGTTACAGTTCTGCTAAACTGACTTGCATCTTTCTGTTTTAAACAATCCATGACAAAGAAACTTGTTACTACATCATATTTCCTGTCAGTCGGTATAGATAAGTGATTACCACAAATAAAATTTATCCTAGTGGATAATTCACTTTTCAATTTCTTTTTTGCAATAGAAATCATTTTTGCCGATGGCTCAACATAATCTATGGTAGTTTTCGGCAGCAACTGTAACAGTTCATTCAGAATAGCGCCGGTACCTCCGCCCATCAGCAGAATTTTTGAGTCAGAAGAGCAGTTATATAAGAAATGCTTTTTTGCACGATTCAGATTCTGACCGAAAACCAATTCAGACAGAAAATCATAATAATAAGCAATAAAATCGAAAGAAGCCATTTACAAACCAATACAGAGTTAAGCTAAAAAGTATAAAATAAACAGCTTGTTAAGCATTGCAGAGATAGTATTTAACTAATTATACAATTCTCAACAACCCGTTAGTAATTCAATTAGCTGCAAAGTTAATCCTTCATAATTTTACAACATTAATACCAATCAGGCGTTAGTCAGATTTTTTAAAGATGATTTTAAAACACCAACCTTACATGAGGAGTATATTATTTCTTTTTGCCATTATAATATGTATCAGCAGCGAGTCGAAAGCACAGTTCCGAAAATACAGTAATGAATTTATGAATATCGGAGTCGGTGCGCGGGCGCTTGGCATGAGCGGTTCAGAAGTAGCCACTACCGATGATGTTACATCCGGATACTGGAATCCTGCTGGTTTGAAGAATGTGAATGATAATCTTCAACTGGCAGCCATGCACAGTGAATATTTTGCAGGCATTGCCAAGTATGATTATTTCGGACTGGCTAAGCCGATTAATGATAAATCGAAAGTAATCGGGTTTTCAATTATTCGTTTTGCGGTGGATGATATTCCGAATACACTTTTTCTGAAAGAGCCGGATGGTACTATCAATTACTACAACATCACTGCTTTTTCAGTGGCTAATTATGCATTCATTGCCTCTTTTGCCAGCGACACAAAAATCAAAGGATTGAATTACGGAGTGAATTTTAAAATCATCCACAATCAGGTAGGTTCATTTGCTCACTCATGGGGAGCAGGCGCTGATGCCGGAATACAGTATGCAAAAAACAAATGGCGACTCGGCGCTATGGTAAAAGATTTAACCACCACATTTAATGCGTGGACTTTTACCTTTTCCGAAGATGAAAAAAATGCACTGTTACAGGCAGACAATGCCGTTCCTTCCGGCTCTACTGAATTAACTGCTCCAAAAATCATTCTGGGCGGCGGGTATATGTTCTCATTCGGAAAGAAATTAACACTGACTCCGGAGTTGAATCTTGACTTTACAACAGACGGAAAGCGTAATGTGCTGGTTCCTTCCAAATTTCTTAGTATGGACCCCCATTTAGGACTTGAAGCCGGTTATGCAGAAACCATTTACCTGCGCGCAGGATTAGGAAATATACAACAGGCAACCAACGACATTGACGGAGGTAAAATCACACTGATTCAACCTAACATCGGTATTGGACTAAAGATAAAAAGTGTTACAGTAGATTATGCACTCACCAATATCGGCAATTTCTCTTCATCTCTTTATTCTCATGTTTTCTCTCTGAAACTTGCTCTTAATCCCAAGTCCAACTAAATGAAAAGAATATTACTCTTCCTTTTTATATCTGTATCATTCCTACCGTCCGGTTTTTCGCAACAGTATGCCAATGACTGGATTCACTACAATCAGCAGTATTTTAAATTTCCGGTTTATCATGACGGACTGTACCGGATTGATTATGCTACATTGCAAAATTCCGGTGTTCCGGTTTCATCTGTAACAGGAGCCAACTTTCAGATTTTCGGTCGTGGAAATGAAGTTCCTATTTATGTTACAACGGATAATCTTCTCTCATCAACAGACTATATTGAATTTTACGCATTAAAAAACGACGGTTGGCTTGACTCCGATTTATATGACAGTGCAAGATGGCAGGCAAATGACAAGGTGAGTTTATTCACTGATACTATCAGCTATTTTCTCACATGGAACAATCAGACAAATAACCTGAGAATAAAAAATTATGCAAATACTTTAGTCAATCACCCTGTAAAAGAGAGTTGGTGCTGGATTACTTCTTCTTCGGTATTCGGAAGCGCCCGTACTACTTACCAGCAAGGGAAGCCGGCACTGCAAGGGCAACCGATTTTTGATTCTGATTTCAGTTTGGGAGAAGGATATTCAGGCGCTATTGTAACACGTAAGGCAGATACTAAAACCATTTACACTCCTTATCCGAATCTGTCGGGACCGGCTGCTTATCTGAAAGCACAATGGATAAGCCGGTTGCCTGTTCCTCATAATATGGAAGTGAGCATGAAGGGGCAACTGATTAAAAAGCTCAGCTATCCTCAGTTTAATACTCAGCGTATAGACACAGTTCTTTCTTCCAACAATTTACTGACCGTTGGTAATTCCTCTGTTGTTTTTTCTACGGCAAATTCTGCAGCTGTAAATGATGCAAATGCAGTCAACTATGTAGAACTGAAATATGCAAGCTATTTCAATGCTGACAACAAAACCACTTTTATGTTTTCTCTGGATGCTTCGGGAGGAAATAAATATTTAGAGATATACAATTTCAATAAATCAAGTACCATTCCTGTTCTTTATGACCTGACAAACGGACTACGATTATCTGCTGTCATTTCAAATGACACATTGAAATTTCAGATTCCTCCTTCTGTAACAGAGCGAAATTTGTTATTAATAGCCAATACAACTACAGGGGCAGTTACAACTATCAGTACGATTGAACCTGTTCATTTCACAGATTTCTCACAAACCGTTAATCAGGGTGATTTCATTATTATTTCTCATCCCTACTTTATTGATGACAGCAACGGATACATTCAGCAATATGCTCAATTAAAAACTTCTATCGGTCAACCTTCGATTATTATAAATGTAAAAGAGTTGTATGACCAGTTTGGGTATGGTGTGGATTTGCATCCACTCTCTTTTCGGAATTTCACTTCTTATGTATTGAGCAGATGGAGCAATCCGGAAAAGAAACATATCTTTTTAATAGGTAAAGGGATTGAATTTACCACCTATAATGCCTCTCCTTCAACGCGCAAACATTGCTATGTTCCTACCTTTGGCGTTCCGGGTTCAGATATTTTACTTACTGCACAAAAAAACAGTCCTGTCCCCCGGATTCCTATAGGAAGAATTCCGGCGATGAACGCTGATGAAATACGCATTTACCTGAACAAAGCAAAAGATTATGTAATGGGGCAGTTTGCACCACAAACTATTGCTGATAAATTGTGGATGAAGAATGTAGTACACCTCGGCGGCGGACAAAATTTACAGGACCAAACTGTTTTTCAGTATTATCTGAACGGATATAAACCCTTCATAGAAGATTCTGTTTACTTTGGTGGAAAGGTTCATTCCTTTTTCAAAACAAGTTCTGATCCTATTCAGCAAGCTACTTCCAAACAGCTACACGATTTGATTGATAATGGCGTATCTCTGATTACATTCTTCGGACACTCTTCAAATAACTCATTCGATTTCAATATTGATCATCCACAGAATTACAATAACTATAAGAAGTATCCTGTGATGCTGTCTAATGGTTGTTTGCTTGGAAATATGTTTCAGGATGGAACTGATTTAGGAGATGAATATGTGTTTGCCGAAGACCGTGGAATGATTGCATTTATTGCTGCAGCTACTTTTTCTGTATCCAATAGTTTGGATGTTTACTCACATAATTTCTATGTGAACCTTGCCAAGAAAAGTTATTACCAGACATTAGGTAATGTGATTAAAAACAGCATTGCTGATATAGTAACATACGGTCTGGATGCAACCGGTAAAGTTGTAGTGGAACAAATGGGACTGAATGGCGACCCTGCCCTATTGGTAAATACAACTGCTAAACCTGATTATGCTATTGAAAAAAGTTCAGTCAGTTTTCAACCTACCGTTGTAACAGCCGGTTTAGATTCTTTTAAACTTCAGTTGATTGTAACCAACCTTGGACGAGCCATTGATGATTCCATTTATGTAGATATCACCCGCATTTATCCTGACGGACATTCCGATTTACTTCACCATCGGAAAATTAAAGCAACTTATTATGTTGATACGCTTTTATTCAATATTAAAACTGAATCATTCACCTCGCTCGGACTAAATCAATTCAGAATAAAGGTAGATGCAGGAGAACATGTTGATGAGATTTCTGAAATGAATAATGAACTTACTGCCGACCTGCTGATATTGTCTGACGATATTATTCCGGTCTATCCTTATGATTTCAGTATTGTAGGTAAACAAGGTGTTGAATTGAAAGCTTCAACAGTAAATGCCTTCGCTGCTGCAAAACAATATGTTTTTGAAATTGATACTACAGAATTATTTAACTCTCCTTTGAAGAAATCTGTAAAGCTGTTACAGCCCGGCGGTGTTGTTCGATGGAAACCTGCCATAACACTTCTTGATAGCACGGTATATTACTGGCGCGCAAGTATTGATTCATTTTATCATCATGGATATAGCTGGCATACCAGTTCATTCATATACCTGAAAGGTTCTTCGCCCGGATGGAATCAGTCGCACTACTATCAGTTTCTGAAGGATGGTTACAAAAATGTTCAGTTACCGACCAACAGAAAATTTAAATATACTGATGACCTGACCACTGTAGGTGTATATAATGCGCTTACTACTTACTATTGGCCCAACGCACCTGTCGGATGGGATGAACCATCTTATTATGTTAATAACATACGAATGGCTAACTGGACTTGCGGAGGTGGCGCTAACCTGATGTTTGCAGTGATTGACTCTGCTACAGGAATTCATTGGGAAAGTATTAATCAGGGTAATGGGTATGGTCAGTATCATAACATTCACTGCTGGCCTGGCAACCTGAACGCTTTTTATTTCGATGGCGGTTCGCAATACAATGATATTATCAACTTCATTAATGCCATTCCAAAAGGATATTATGTACTGGCAATGTCGCTGAATGATGCCCGTCTGACAACACTTCCACAATCCGTAAAGAATGCTTTCCATAC
>CAYRJA010000009.1:5343-6442 GCA_964424455.1 uncultured Bifidobacteriaceae bacterium | reverse complement strand
CATTGGTGCACAAAAGATAGATACCATCAGTGTACTCCGCCCGTATGTGTTGTTCAGTAAAAAAGGAAGTACAGATTATCCTGTTACAGAAATTGTCGGCGATTCATTTCGTGCTGTTATTGATACCAACTTTGTTATTCCCGGATCATGGAATAATGGTTTTCAGGAATCTACCATTATTGGTCCTGCTGTAAAATGGACTTCACTCCACTGGCGGCATCATGAACTTGAACCGGGTAGCGATGATTTTAAACTTGAGGTGTATGGACTGAATAACAGTAACACTGAAACATTGCTTTTCCCTAATGTAGTTGCAAAAGATACGCTGATTAACAACCTCAGCTCTGCACAATATCCTTATCTGAAACTACGACTTGTTTCGCAAGATACTGTTCACCGTACTCCTGTTCAGTTGGACTATTGGAGAATTAATTTTGATGGTGTACCGGAAGCGGCTCTTAATCCCTTTGCCTATAATCTATTTACAGATACTGTCCCTATGTTACAGAAAATGAAATTAGATGTCGCAGTGGAAAATGTAAGTGAGTTTGACATGGACAGCCTGACAATAAAATATGTGATTACCGATGCAAAAAACAGTCAACATATTTTTTACAACAAGTACGATAGTTTGCGTGCTGAAGACACCCTGCATACCAATTTTTCTTTTCCTGTAAGCAGCAACTCTTTCAATGGCATAAACAATATTTTTATTGAAGTAAACCCTTACGATAAAGACCATCAGCGGGAACAATACCATTTTAATAATTTAGGTATGCTCTCCTTCACTACTTCAAGAGATATAATCAATCCGATGCTTGATGTTACATTCGATGGTGTTCATATTCTTGATAAAGACATTATCTCTCCAAAACCAACTATTCAGATTCGTCTGAAAGATGAAAACAAAAGCCTTCCTCTTGATGACACCTCACTATTGAAAATAAAATTCATTTATCCTGACGGCTCCGTTCGTAAAGTGGTATTTGATGGCATTAATAATATTTTTACGCCTGCTAATTCAAAATCTGTCTCTAAAAATAATTCTGCTCAAGCAGAGTTGAAACCCGATTTTACAAAGGATGGAATTTATATACTT
>CAYRJA010000009.1:0-5333 GCA_964424455.1 uncultured Bifidobacteriaceae bacterium | reverse complement strand
CTGTTCAGGGATATGACAGAAGCGGCAATCCTTCGGGTGATTATGATTATCAGGTTTCCTTTGAAGTCATTAACAAGAGTATGATTTCTAATGTAGTGAATTACCCAAATCCTTTTACTACCAAAACACAATTTGTATTTGTGCTTACCGGTTCAGAAATACCTTCCTTTATGAAGATTCAAATTATGACTGTTACAGGTAAGATAGTTCGTGAAATATTAAAGAGTGAACTCGGTCCTATTCATATTGGTAGGAACATTACAGAATTTGCATGGGATGGTACCGACCAATATGGCGATGCACTGGCTAACGGATTGTACCTGTACCGGGTTATTACAAACATTGATAATAAGCAGATTGACAAGTACGATACCGGCACTGACCAGTACTTCAAACATAATATAGGCAAGATGTATCTGATGAGATGATGCTCATTTCATTATCGCTATAGATACAGAGCAATTTTTAACTGTAACAGTTATGTAAATAATAAAAGGATTCTCCTATCCTACCTTTTATAATCTAAAATACTGAGCCACTCCTTGCAGAACTCATATTCTCTTGTCTGATTGGAACAAATAATCGTTATCCGGTTTTCAGAGAACTTGTTAATCAAATCCAAATACCAATTTACTCCGGCTTCATCAAGATTAGTGGTGGGTTCATCTAAAAGCAGGATTGGTGTATTGGCTAAAACAGAAAGAACAAGTTTTACACGCTGCTTCATTCCGGAAGAATAAAACCGAACCTGTTTATTCTCCTCCTTTTTCATTCCAACTAATTCAATAACTGATTGATCATTAAATCCATTGACAAGTGGCTTGAATCCGGATTGGAATTGCAGAATTTCTTTCAATGTGAATTCTTCCGGTAAATCTAAATAAGGAGCACACCAACTTAATTGATTGAATATTTCGTCTCTTGGAATAATTTTTTTACTACCTGAATCTTTAGTTAAATACTCAATTGTTCCTTCAGACAGAGATAAATTTCCGGATATAATCTGTAACAATGTTGACTTACCGCTCCCATTCGGACCAAGAACAGCATAAGATTTACCTGATTCAAATGTGTAACTAAGGTTCCTGAAAATCCATTCGTAGTTGTAACGGCGGGCGGCTTTATTGAGCGTAATTTTCACCGGGTAAATGTAATATGCTTAGTGAAGGATTCTCCCTGTTTTATAAGACTTGTAATAAATGATTTCAGGCGTTATCTTCCTGAGAAACAGCATACCCTTTCATAATCCCTTTTTCAGATTCGCGGATAAATTTTACGATTGCTTCTTTTTCAGGTGAGTGTTTGAAATCCGTTTCTACTTCTTCCAGGGCATTGGTTACGTTGTAGTGATCAACAAATATCACTTTATAAATTTCATGGATATTGTTGATTTGTTCTTCGGTATATCCCCTTCTCTTTAATCCTATGGAATTGACTCCTGCATAAGAGAGTGGTTCGCGTGCTGCTTTCACAAATGGAGGTACATCTTTTCTTACCAGAGAGCCACCTGTGATGAATGACTGTGCTCCTATTTTTATAAACTGCTGAACAGCCACCACTCCGCCGATATTTACATAATCTTCAATCACTATATGCCCTGCAAGGTTTACATTATTGGCAAGCACCACATTATTTCCTACCACACAATCATGAGCAATATGGGTGTAAGCCATCAACAGGCAATTACTTCCGACAATTGTTTTATAACTCCACTTGGTACCGCGGTTTACTGTAACACATTCGCGAATAATAGTATTATCTCCTATGATTGTAACAGACTTTTCTCCTTCATACTTTAAATCCTGAGGAATAGCGCTGATTACTGCTCCAGGAAATATTTTACAATTTTTCCCTATGCGAGCGCCCTCCATGATTGTAACATTAGGTCCAATCCATGTGCCTTCGCCTATTTCAACATCTTCATAAATAGTTGAAAAGGGTTCAACTGTTACTTTCTTCTCAAGTTTAGCTGAAGGGTGGATGTAGGCGAGATTAGAAATCACTTTATTTGTAGTTATTGTAAAGACAAAAAATATATTATCTGCGTTGCAATAGTTGAAAATTAAACTTCTTGTCTGCGAACAATTTGTGCAATGAGGTCTGCTTCGGTTACCACTTTATTATTAACAAACGCAGTTCCACGCATTTCGCAAATACCCCGGCGAATGGGGCTGAGCAGTTCCATTCTTAAAATCAGGGTATCGCCCGGAATTACTTTCTGTTTGAATTTAGCATTGTCAATTTTCAGGAAGTAAGTATCCCAGTTTTCAGGATCGTTTACTGAGTTCAGTACAAAAACGCCTCCTGTCTGTGCAAGCGCTTCTATTTGTAACACACCGGGCATTATAGGGTTTCCGGGAAAATGTCCCTGAAAAAATTCTTCATTGAAGGTGACATTCTTTACGCCCACTACACGCTCATTTGTCAATTCAATAATTTTGTCTATCAATAGCATAGGATAGCGATGAGGCAGCAATTTTTCAATCTTACGAATATCAAATACAGGCGTCTTATTAGGATCGTAATCCGGAATCAGTTTTCCTTTCTTTTGCTCTTTAATCATGGTTTTAATTTTTTTTGCAAATGCTATGTTAGTAGAGTGTCCCGGACGCGAGCCAATAATTTTAGCCCGTACCGGCGCTCCGATTAATGCCAAATCGCCTACTACATCCAACAATTTATGGCGAGCCGGTTCATTGTCATAGCGAAGTTCTACATTATTCAGATAACCTTCCTTATTTACCTCAATATCCGGCTTATTGAAGATAGTGGAAAGTTTTTTTATTTTTTCCTCTGATGGTTTTTTTTCTACAATAACAATTGCGTTATCCAGATCACCGCCTTTAATCAGATTATTATCTACCAGTGTTTCCACTTCATGAAGAAAACAAAAAGTTCGTGCCCCGCCCACTTCATCTTTAAATTCATTTATCTTTTTAATGGAAGCGTGCTGACGACCAAGAAAAGATGAATTGTAGTCTATCATCACCGTAACCTCGTAATCATCGGCAGGCACTGCCATCATCTCTACATTTTTTTCCTTATCGGAGAAATAGACATTAGCAGGCAGGTTATAATAAACGCGTGGCACTGGTTGTTCTGTAACACCGGCATATTGTAGTGCATCCAAAAACATTTTAGAACTGCCATCCATAATCGGTACTTCCTCTCCATCCAGTTCAATCAACACATTATCAATCTGCAAACCGACCAATGCTGCCAGCAGATGTTCAATGGTGTGAACTGTTGCATTGTTCACTGCAATGGTAGTTCCCCTGCGTGTGTCCACTACATTATCTACATCTGCTTTAATAAGCGGTTCACCCGGAAGGTCTATTCGTTTGAACACATATCCATGATTGGCAGGCGCCGGCTTAAATGTAAGATTTACATAAGCGCCGGTATGGATGCCCTTACCGGAGAGCGTTACATTTGATTTTATTGTCCGTTGGTTTTCAACCATTTCTATAATAAAAGTTGACTAAAATCTGTAAAGTTATTCTTCTTTTGAAATATTCTTTTCAAGGTTTTCAACGCGCTTTTCTAATTCAGGAAGACGACGGAAAACGACCTGAGATTTCAATGAATCAGAGTACTCAAATGCCGGAGCGCCATTCCATGCTTTCCCTTTTTCTTTTATGCTTTTAGAAATGCCGCTTTGTGCATTTATTTTAGTTCCATCCGCAATTACAATGTGACCTACAAAACCCACTTGCCCGCCAATTATACAATTTTTTCCAAGCTTAGTGCTGCCCGATACTCCGGTTTGTGCGGCAATAGCCGTATTCTCTCCTATCTCTACATTGTGCGCCACCTGAATCAGGTTATCGAGTTTAACACCTTTACGAATAATGGTACTGCCCATTGTGGCGCGATCAATTACAGTGTTGGCTCCTATTTCAACATTATCTTCAATTATCACATTTCCCAATTGGGGAATTTTCATGTAGCTGCCGTCAGGAAGAGGAGCAAAACCAAATCCATCACTGCCGATAACAACGCCGGAGTGGATAATGCAGTTTTTACCAATTATCGTTTTCCGGTAAAGCCGAGCGCCCGCATATATTACAGTTCCTTCTTCAATTACAGAACCGTCGCCGATATATGCCTGAGGAAATATTTTTACATTATTCTTTACTGTAACATTATCGCCGATATAAGCCATTGCCCCGATATATACATTTTCTCCGATTGTGGCGGAGGAAGAGATATAGTTCTGTTTATCAATCCCTGTTTTATTAAAGTCTTCTGAAGAAAACTTTCTTAAAACCATAGTGAAAGAAGCATAAGGTTCCTTTACTCTGATGAGTGTAATATTTTTGTTTTCTACTTCTGCATCTGTACTGACAATCAATACCGATGCTTTGGTAGAAGCAGCAAACTCCATATACTTTGGATGAGCAATAAAACTTACTGCTCCCTCTCCTGCCTGCTCAATTTTAGCCGGATGAGTGATGATGGTTTCGGGATTGCCTGTCAATTGCCCCTGTAATAAATCGCAGAGTTCGCGGGCGGTAAATTGCATGATGGCAAAAATAGATTTTTATAGTCAAAAAAATGCTGTTATCTCGATAAGAGAATTTACACATTCATCTGCCGATGCCGGCTGGATAGATTTTCCCACCTGACTTGTACCCCCAGTAAAGCTCATATCAAGGATAAACGCACCGCACTAAAAGGGACAAGTCAGGACATAACATACAACAAAGACACCTTCTTAGTGTGACAATAAAAACATCGGGCGGCTCTTTCGAGCCACCCGATGTAAAAGAATCTAATCTTCTTCTCTCACCTACTCACATTTACTTTAGCAGTATAAATATTGCTGCCTATTGTAACACGAACAAAGTAAGTTCCTACTGCTGAGGTTTCAGGAAGTGTGATAATTTCGTTTCCGTGCCCTTCTGCGGCTTCACTGATTCTTGTCAGAACGGTTTGTCCTAATACATTCATCACTTCTATTCTCACCTGTACTGCATCATTACTCAAGCGGCTGATATCAAGTTGGAACTGTCCGCTGTTCGGGTTCGGGTAAATGCTGATTGCCTCGCTTTGGTCAGATGAAATAATCTGTGTGGAGGGTGTTTCAGGTTCTATCATCTCCTGTTCTTCTTCTCTGCATCCTGCAGAAAGCGTGGTGATGGTCTGCACAGATGAAGCGGGTCCGCCTATTACATAGCCATTGCATATATAGTTCGCCTTCACATAGCACGACATCTCATAGATCGGAAGAGCGTCGTGTAGGGAAAGAGTGTAGATCTCGGGGGTCGGCGTGTCGTTAAAAACGGGGGGGGGGGGGGGGGGGGGGGGGGGGGGGGGGGGGGGGGGGGGGG
>CAYRJA010000008.1:0-47020 GCA_964424455.1 uncultured Bifidobacteriaceae bacterium | reverse complement strand
ATTCATTATTTCTTTACCGATTGTGGTGAATACTGCAATTATTCATACACCCAATTTATCCTGCGTGTATGTTGCTATGCAGTTGCCACTATATTAAAGGCGGAAAGGGAGAGTGGTTTTTGAAGAATTTATTATAGTACGAATTCTAATACAGGGCGCTACTTATTTACCTTTACCGAAAATTTTTAACCACAAAGAACACGGGGTATTTCACAAAAGGGTACAAAGCGTTCTTTGTTTCCTTCGTGGATTTATTTTTGAATTAGAAGTGATACTATGAAAATAAAAATCTGCGGAATGAGAGAGCAGGAAAATGTGAGTCAGGTGGCTGAATTGAAACCGGATTGGATGGGATTTATTTTTGACAAAAACTCTCCGAGATATTTTCTTAATGCAAAGAATAAAGCTGACCTAAAGAATATTTCGCCTGCAATAAAAACAGTCGGTGGGTTTGTGAATGAAGATGTAAATGAAATAAGGAAGAAAGTGGAGCAATATCAATTGAAAGCAGTTCAACTGCATGGAGAAGAGCCGCCAGAGTTTTGCCAACAGATTCAGCAATCCGGTGTTTCGGTTATCAAAGCATTTCGCGTGAATGAATATTTTGATTTTACTGTAACAGAGCGTTACACTCCTCATGTAGATTATTTTTTATTCGACACGAAAGGGAGACAGCCGGGCGGAACTGGTATTCGCTTCAATTGGCAATTGCTGGAAGGGAAAAGGTTTGCAAAACCATTTTTACTCAGCGGCGGAATTTCTTCTGAGTATATGGAAGAAATAAAGTCATTCCATCATCCTGATTTTATAGGTATTGACATCAACAGCAAATTTGAAATCAGCCCCGGATTGAAAGATGTAACACTGATTCGTACATTCCTGAAAAATATTTTTTAATCCTGACTATGCAACTGAAAATCATTCAGCAAAAGATTTTTGAAGTAAGAGGGCAAAGCGTAATGTTTGACTTCGATCTTGCAGAACTCTACAATGTAGAAACCCGAACTTTAAACCAGGCAGTTAAACGAAACACGGATAGATTCCCTGAAAGATTTATGTTTCGGCTGACGAATAAAGAATGGCAAAGTATTATTAAAAATAACTCATCACAATTTGTGATGAGTTCAAGGAAACACAGAGGGGGCAAATATCTTCCTTACGCATTTACCGAACACGGTATTACAATGCTGGCAAGTGTGTTACACAGCAAGAAAGCCATTCAGATGAACATTGCGATTGTGGAGGCGTTTATTGCACTCAAACAATTTGCACTTTCCTATAAAGAACTTGCAGAAAAAATTGCATCGTTAGAAAAGAAGTATAACAAAAGTTTTGCAGATGTTTACAAAGCGCTCCAACTGCTGCTTCGGGAAAAGCAGACTCATGACGATTGGGAAAACCGCAAACGAATTGGCTTTAAGAAATAATTAATAAAATCATTTTCAGAATATTATACCACTAATGACACTGACAAAAACAAATAACGGCTACTACGGAGAATTCGGAGGCGCTTTTATTCCCGAACTGTTACACTCCAATATTCAGGAGTTGCAGGAAAATTATGAACGCATTATTAACACACCGGAATTTCAGAAGGAGTTTCATCAGTTGCTGAACGATTATGCCGGTCGCCCTTCGCCATTATTCTATGCAAAGAGATTATCTGAAAAATATCAGACGAACATTTATCTGAAGCGCGAAGATTTGAATCATACCGGCGCACACAAAATCAACAACACCATCGGGCAGATTTTGCTCGCTGAAAAATTGGGGAAGAAAAGAATCATTGCGGAAACCGGAGCCGGTCAGCATGGAGTGGCTACTGCAACGGTATGCGCGCTGAAAGGATTACAATGTGTAGTGTACATGGGAAAAACCGATATGGAACGGCAGGCACCGAATGTGGCTCGCATGAAAATGCTCGGCGCAGAAGTGATTCCCGCTCTATCCGGCACAATGACTTTGAAAGATGCCACCAACGAAGCGATTCGTGACTGGATAAATAATCCTGAAGAAACTTATTATCTCATCGGCTCAGTGGTGGGTCCGCACCCGTATCCCGAAATGGTGGCGAAGTTTCAGTCTGTTATCAGTGAAGAAATGAAATGGCAGTTGAAAGAAAAAATCAATCGTGATTATCCTGATTATGTGATGGCGTGTGTGGGCGGTGGAAGTAATGCCGCCGGCGCTTTCTATCATTTTCTTGACAACGAAAAGGTTAAGTTGGTTGCGGTTGAAGCAGCAGGAAAAGGTTTGCAAAGCGGACATTCTGCTGCTACTACTGCGCTCGGCAAGAAAGGCATCATTCACGGAAGCATGACCCTGATGATGCAAACAAGTGACGGACAAATTCAGGAACCGTATTCTCTATCTGCCGGGTTGGATTATCCGGGTATTGGTCCGCTTCATGCTCATTTATTTGAATCGAAAAGAGCAATGTTTCAATATGTAACAGATGAAGAAGCGTTACAGGCGGCATTCCTCCTGACAAAACAGGAAGGAATTATTCCGGCGCTGGAAAGCGCTCATGCACTTGCCGCTTTAGAGAAAATGAAATTCAAAAGAGATGAGGTTGTTACAGTTTGTCTTTCCGGGAGAGGTGATAAGGATTTAGATACCTATATGAAGTATGCAGAAAAAAAATAATCGCTACATGAATCGGATTGGAGAATTATTTAGTGACAAGAAAAAAAATATTCTTTCCATTTATTTCACTGCTGGATTTCCGTCGCTGAATGACACTGTAAGAATTATTCAGTTGCTGGAAAAATCAGGAGTGGATATGATAGAAATCGGGATTCCGTTTTCTGACCCGCTTGCTGACGGTCCTGTTATTCAATCCAGCAGCGCCAAAGCATTGCAGAACGGAATGAACCTTCATGTGCTGATGTCGCAACTGAAAGAAATCCGCAACACAGTAAAAATTCCTTTGGTGTTGATGGGTTATCTGAATCCTGTTTTGCAATATGGCATTGAACAGTTCTGTAAAGATGCAGAAGTCAGTGGGATTGACGGACTGATTATTCCTGATTTACCATTGGATATTTATGAAAATAAATACCACGAACTATTCAACCGGCATAATCTCAACAACATTCTGCTTGTAACACCCCGAACGGATGAGGCAAGAATCAAAAAGATAGATTCGTTAAGTGAAGGGTTTATTTATGCTGTTTCTTCTTCCTCAACAACCGGGAATCTAAAATCCGGTCTGTTACAGTTGGAAAATTATTTTCAGCGGTTAAACAAAATGAACTTAAAAAATCCGTTGATGATTGGTTTTGGCATTTCCAATCACAAACAATTTTTACACGCTTGCCAGTTTGCTTCAGGTGCAATTATCGGCAGCGCTTTCATCAAACATCTGGAGCAACATACCGACTTAGAAAAAAGTATTCCTCAATTTATTTCAGCCATTCTAAACGACAGATAAATTCTAACCACACAACATAAATACACAAGAACTCGGAGTAAAATATTTTCTTTGATCCTCTGTGCCTTAGTATCAAAATCTTAACCCTATGATTATTCAACTTCAACCCAGCATTTCTCCTGAGCAATTAAAGAAGGTGTCGGAAACAGTTTTGTCAATGGGCTTCAGCGCCAATGAAATCAAAACTAACTCGGCTCATTATCTTGTATGTCCAGAAAATAAACTGATTGATATCCGTAATATCGGAAACCTCGAAGGTGTCCGTGATGTGCATTATGTGAAAGACCAGTCGCAGTTAGTTTCCCGGCAGTGGAAAGTATATGACACCGAAATTGATTTAGGCGATGGTGTTACAATAAGCCGGAATAACTTTTCCATCATGGCGGGACCGTGCAGTATTGAAAGCGAAGAACAGATTGCACACATTGCTTCGTTCCTTAAAAAACAAAATGTAAAGATTATGCGTGGTGGCGTGTTTAAGCCAAGAAGTTCACCATACGCTTTTCGCGGTATGGGAATGGAGGGATTGAAAATGTTCTACAGTGAATGTAAAAAGCAAGGGATAAAAATTATTACTGAAGTGATGCAGGTGTTACAGGTCAGAGAGATGTATGATTACATTGATATTTTTCAGGTGGGCGCACGCAATTCGCAGAATTTTAATCTGCTGGATTCACTCGGGGAACAGGACAAACCGGTACTTATCAAAAGGGGAATGTCCGGTACGATTGAGGAGCTGATGGCATCTGCTGAATATGTTTTCTCCAGAGGTAATGAAAAAATTATCTTGTGTGAGCGCGGTATCCGCACTTACGAAAAGGCATACCGTAACACACTTGACATCAATGCGATTCCTATACTGAAAGACAAAACTCATTTGCCGGTTGTGGTGGATCCATCGCACGGAATCGGTATTCGTGATTATGTGGAGCCAACTGCCTTAGCCGGAATTATGTCAGGTGCAGACGGAATGTTGGTAGAAATTCATGAGACCCCGGAGAAAGCATTATCCGACGGACAACAGACACTTAACTTCAGTGAGGCAGCTTCCTTATTTCAGAAAGCAAGAAAGACTTACGAGTTGTATAAATCATTACAGGCAGTATGAACATTGTGACAAAAATATTTTGCAGAGCCAAGTGTCATAATAGGTCAGAAGTATAAGATTACAAATACCGATTAAGTATTAAACGAATCTATTAGTAGAGAAAATAAGGATGTTCTTATCTGTTTTTATTACAGTATCATTGCAAAAAATATCCAATGGAAATTCTAAAAGAACTTATTGACTTTGTGCTGCATATAGACAAGCATCTTACTGATATTATTTCTCAGTACGGTACGCTTACTTACCTGATTTTATTTGTTATTATTTTCAGTGAAACCGGATTTGTGGTAACGCCTTTTCTTCCGGGAGATTCATTGTTATTTGCTGCCGGCGCATTAGCCGCCAATGAAGCAAACGGATTAAATGTTCATCTCTTTGTGATTATATTAATTGTTGCGGCTGTAGCAGGCAATATGCTGAACTACCAGATTGGCAAATGGATTGGTCCTCCTGTTTTTAATAAGAATTACCGGTTTCTGAAGAAGGAATACCTTGACCGCGCACATGCTTTCTATGAGAAGTATGGCGGTAAGGCAATTATCTACTCCCGCTTTGCACCGATTATCAGAACCTTTGCTCCTTTTGTAGCAGGCGTGGGTGAAATGAAATATTCCCGTTTTGCCATTTTCAATTTAGCAGGAGGAGTTTTATGGGTTGTGCTTTTTATGTATGCAGGATATTTCTTCGGAGCTAATGAGTTTGTTAAGAACAATTTCAGCGCTGTTGTTATCGGTATAATAATTATTTCCCTGCTCCCGATAATTTATGAAGCAGTAAAAGCACAAACGAAAAAGTAGTAATTAGGATTACTTTCCTTTTTTTCTGAAGTTGAGAACAGAACGGATTTCAAAGTAAGAGTATTCCTCTCCTAATTGATTTTTCAGCAAACCTAAAGATTCATTCTCCGAGTTATTAATTGCTCCCAGAATCTTTTCAAGTTTTTCAGTTGAAACAAGTTCAAGAATATCTATTTCTCCGGTTAGTATGAACTTTGCCAGATGGCTTTCAACAGTGCCTGCTGCATATCCACGCTCTTTCGCTATCTGTGGAATGGTTTTTCCTTCTTTAAATAACAGCAAACTGATTCGAGCGGATTCACCTTTTAATAGCTTTGCTGTTACAGTATTTCCCTGAATAGTAATTTGTTTAACCGGTTGCTGTGTTTCTGCTAACTGTAACAGTATGTTATTTGTTATTCCTTTTGTTAACGCTTCGGCAAGTATAACAGCATTCTTTACTTTCTGTTTTTTCCTTTCGGTAATAAGTATCAGAACAGATACTTCTTTCAGGTATTTTTTTACCCGCTTTTTTATTTTTATTTCCTCCACATGAGCTTGAAGCGATAAAGTAATCTCACTCAACTCTTTTACAAAATAATCGGATGCAGCTTTAATTCTTTGGTAAAGTAAGTTGTAATTATTTCTTTCTGCCTCTGTAAGTAGCTGCTCTAACTGATTGATAAATTTCTGCGAAACGGATTGTTGCTGTAACACCTTATCAAGTATTCCCTTAAACCATTTCATTGCTATTTCAGAATCAGTAAACTGACGGTGGGTATATCCATCAAAAAAGGAATTGTAATTCTCAGCCAGATTTTCCCAATCAAAATACTGAATCAGTGAACGGCTGATGAACTGTTTCTGTTCTTCCATTAAACACTGCTGCATTGCTTCGCTACTCATTTCCGATTTTGAAAACTCAAGAATGCGCTCATCAGTGCTGATAACATCCGGACGGATACGGGATCGGAGTACCAATCCATCTATTCCGGTCAGTCTGCTTAGCGCTACATACACTTGTCCGGCGGCAAATGAGTCGCCGGCATCAATAATTGCTTTGTCAAAAGTTAATCCCTGACTTTTGTGAATGGTGATTGCCCATGCAAGACGGATAGGATATTGTGTGTATGAACCTAATTCTTCTTCATCTAATCTGTCAGATTCCCGGTTGAAAGTGTAACGGATGTTACGCCATGTTTCCTTTTCCAGTTCTAACTCATCGCTGTTCTCCGGAAATGTTACAGTAACAGTATCACTGGTGATTTTTTTTACAGTTCCTATTTTCCCATTGTAGTAACGGCGCGTTTCACCTTTATCATTCTTGATAAACATGATTTGTGCGCCCTCTTTCAATCGAAGATTAAATTCAACAGGAAGCGCATTCTCATTAAACTCTCCTGAAATCTTCCCCTTAAATTCATGCAATCTTCCCTGAAGTGTTCTTAGCTTAGTTTGATTGATTTCGTCTGCTTTGGAATTATGTGTAGTGAGTGTGATGTAGGTTTCATTTGCTGAAGCGGTAAATCCCGGCAGATACTTTTCATGTAAATGGCTCAAATCATCTTCTGTAATACAGTTGTTCCGCACATTGTTCAGAATACTGATAAAAGAAGATTCGCTCTGACGGTAAATTTTTTTCAGTTCAATATATAGTGGTGGGGATTGTTGAATCACCTGCGAATGAAAAAAGAACGGACTCTCATAATACTCACAGAGCAATTTCCATTCTTCATTTCTTGCCACAGGCGGCAACTGAAATAAATCGCCGATAAACAAAACCTGAACTCCACCGAAGGGTTCATGCAAGCGGTTTCTAAAATGACGAAGTACAGCATCTACTGCATCCAGCATATCCGCACGAACCATTGACACCTCATCAATAATCAGCAACTCCAGTTCACGGAGAAGTTCCATTTTCGCATTACCGATCCGCATATTGCGGAACAATGTGTTTAGGGTAACTGCATTTTCAATCTCTGCAATACTTCGTGTAGGAATAAACGGACCAAAAGGTAATTGAAAGAGAGAATGAAGTGTTACACCTCCTGCATTAATTGCTGCTACTCCTGTAGGCGCTGCTACTGCTGTTTTCTTGTAAGTGTTCTCACGAATAAATTTCAGGAAAGTAGTTTTACCTGTTCCTGCCTTACCGGTAAGAAATATATTCTTATCCGTTTGGTTGACAAACTGCGCCGCAGTCTGAAATGGTTCGTTGGAATTATCGTGAGAGAACATGACAGAAGTGTTCTATCCAATCTTTCCTACCATCTCTTCCGGTTTCACCCATTCATCAAACTGCTCTGCTGTCAGATAGCCCAATTTTATTGCAGTTTCTTTCAGCGTACTTCCATTCTTATGCGCTGTCTGTGCAATTTCCGCTGCTTTGTAATAACCGATTTTAGTGTTAAGCGCTGTAACAAGCATGAGCGAATTGTTTACATGCTGACGGATATTTTCTTCAATGGGCTTTATTCCTACAGCACACTTGTCGTTGAATGATACACATACATCTCCAATCAATCTCGCAGAGTGAAGGAAGTTGTAAATCATTACCGGCTTAAACACATTCAGTTCAAATTGTCCGTTAGAGCCGCCGACATTGATTGCCACATCATTTCCCATTACCTGTGCAGATACCATCGTCATGGCTTCACATTGAGTAGGATTTACTTTTCCGGGCATGATAGATGAGCCGGGTTCATTATCCGGAATATGGATTTCTCCTATGCCACTGCGTGGACCGGAAGCAAGCAGACGAATATCATTTGCAATTTTCATCATGCTGACTGCAACGGTTTTCAATGCGCCGTGTGCTTCTACAATTCCGTCATGCGAGGCAAGCGATTCAAATTTATTTTCGGCTGTTACAAAAGGAAGATTAGTCAGTTCAGCAATTTTTCTTGCAACTTTTTCTGCGTAGTTGGGTGGCGTATTGATTCCTGTTCCTACAGCAGTTCCACCGAGTGCAAGTTCCGATAAATGAGCAAGTGAGTTTTTTATGGCTCTCATACCGTGGTCAAGCTGCGAAACATAGCCGCTGATTTCCTGACCGAGAGTAAGAGGAGTGGCATCCATCAGATGTGTTCTTCCGATTTTTACCACACGCATATATTCCTTTGACTTTACTGCAAGCGTATCACGCAGTTTCTGAATTCCCGGAAGTGTATGTTCAACAAGTATTTTGTAAGCGGCAATGTGCATGGCGGTAGGGAAGGTATCATTGCTGGATTGTGATTTATTGACATCATCATTCGGATGAAGAACTTTTTTCTCATCGAGCAGTGAGCCGCCGTTAAGTACATGACCGCGGTAAGCTATCACCTCATTTACATTCATATTGCTTTGAGTGCCGCTGCCGGTTTGCCAAACCACGAGAGGAAACTCGCCGTTTAATTTTTCAGCAAGAATTTCATCACAAACTTTTGCAATCAAATCTGCTTTTTCTTTTGGCAATACTCCGCAGTCGAGATTGGTAAGAGCCGCCGCTTTTTTCAGGTAAGCAAATGCACGGATTATTTCATGCGGCATTTTATTGATGTCTTGTGCAATTCTGAAATTTTCTATTGAGCGTTCTGTTTGTGCGCCCCAGTATTTGTCGGCGGGAACTTCCACAATACCCATCGTATCTTTCTCTTTTCTTGTATTCATTTTTGTAGGATTTATGTTGTGCGAATGACATGAATCTGAAGCAGAATATCTATGTGTTCTGTCACTTCGGATTTTTGCACAAGTTAATGATTTGCTATTTTAGAAATACAGGTTTTCCAAACTATATTTTGCAAATTACGAATGACAATATCGCTTAATAGAAATCAAGAAGTGATAAATAAAAAGAAAGGGCAATTATATAACAGATAATGAAAGAAGAATTTTCTTTCATGTAAATTATTACAGTGTCCGTTTCACTTCTACTTCTTCAAAGCCTTCAAAAACATCTCCGACTTTGAGATCATTGTAGTTACGGATGGAAATACCACACTCCATTCCGGCAGACACTTCTTTTACATCATCTTTAAATCGCTTGAGCGCCAATATTTCTCCTGTGTAAATAACAATACCATCGCGTACGATATGTACCTTGGTGCTACGGTTGATTTTTCCTTCTGTAACATAGCAGCCCGCAACAGTTCCCACCTTGGTAATTTTGAAAACTTCACGTACTTCTATCTGACAAACTGCTTTTTCTTCTACTTTAGGTTCAAGTAGTCCTTCCATTGCAGCTTTAATTTCTTCAATGGCGTTGTAAATAATTGAGTAAGTACGGATTTCTATGTTTTCTTTCTCGGCTAATTTTCTTGCACCGGAAGATGGACGCACCTGGAATCCGAGAATGATGGCATCAGAAGCAGAAGCAAGCAATACATCACTCTCTGAAATCTGACCAACTGCTTTGTAAACAATATTCACCTGCACCTCCGCAGTAGAAAGTTTTTCCAATGAATCTGTTACAGCTTCTACCGAACCATCGAAGTCAGCTTTCACAATCACATTCAGTTCTTTGAAATTACCAAGCGCCAAACGACGACCAATTTCATCAAGAGTGATATGCTTCTTGGTGCGGATACCCTGTTCGCGGACTATCTGTGCACGACGGTTAGCAATCTGCTTGGCTTCCTGCTCATTGTCCATCGCGCGGAATTTTTCTCCCGCTTGCGGAGCGCCGTCCAATCCCAGCACTAATACAGGCGTAGATGGCGGAGCTTCTTTCATGCGAACACCGCGTTCGTTGAACATGGCTTTTACTTTTCCATAATTTGCTCCGGCAACAATCATATCTCCCTGATGCAAGGTTCCTTCCTGAATCAACACTGTTGAAACATATCCTTTCCCCTTGTCAAGAGAAGCTTCTATCACAGAGCCGACAGCAAACTTGTTTGGATTAGCTTTGAGTTCAAGTAGTTCTGCTTCTAACAGGATTTTATCAAGCAACAAGTCAATATTCAATCCCTGCTTTGCAGAAATTTCCTGTGACTGAAATTTTCCTCCCCACTCTTCCACCAGCAGATTCATTTGTGCCAATTGTTCGCGCACTTTATCTGCATTTGCTCCCGGCTTGTCCATTTTATTGAAAGCAAAAATCATTGGAACGCCTGCCGCTTGTGCGTGACTGATAGCTTCTTTGGTTTGAGGCATCACACTGTCATCCGCAGCAATTACAATTACGGCAATGTCAGTAATCTTAGCGCCGCGGGCACGCATGGCAGTAAATGCTTCGTGACCCGGAGTATCCAGAAAAGTGATTTTGCGATTATCCTTCAGTGTAACTTCATAAGCGCCCATGTGCTGAGTGATTCCACCCATTTCTCCTGCTACCACATTCGTTTGACGGATACGATCCAGCAAAGAAGTTTTTCCGTGATCAACATGACCCATGATGGTAACGATAGGCGAACGGGGCAATAAATCTTCCGGATTATCTCCGTCTTCTTCATCAAACACTTCTTGTTCTTCTGCACTGATAAATTCTACCTGCTGGTTAAATTCATTGGCGACTAATTCAATAATCTCTGCATCTAAGCGCTGATTAATGGAAACGATAACTCCAAGGTTCATACAGTTCTTAATAACTTCTGTAACAGGAACCTCAAGAAGGTTAGCCAATTCAGAAACAGAAATAAACTCTGTTACCTGTAACACCTCTTTTACTCCTTCTGCCGCTTCTGCCCCTTCTGCTGCATCTTCTCTTTTTAACTTACGGTATTTTGCTTTTGCGCTCTTACCCTTTGTGGTTTGTCCGAGCCGGGCGAGCGTTTGTTTGATTTTATCCTGAATTTCTTTTTCGGAAACTTCCTGTGGCGCTTGTTTATCTTCTCCTCTTTTTCCTTTATCGCGGTCATGACGATCTCTGCGTTTGAAATGTTCTCCGGTGCGCGGTTGACCTTCCGGACGCCTACCCTTTTCAAATGTCTTTGGCTTTTCGTCGGTAGAGCTGCGTTCGGGCTGTTGTTCGCTGCTATAAATTCTTTTGCGTTTGCGCTTACGGTCGTCTTTAATAATGTCAGAATAATCCGGCTTCTTATCCTGAACAGCGCCTAAGTCAATTTTACCTTTTATCGTTGGACCGGTCAGTTTCTCATATTCTGTTTTGCGAACCTCCAACTTTGCCGGCTCTTCGGGTTTCTTTTCTTCTTCTGTTACGGGCGGCAATTCAATTGTCGTCTCTTCGGACTTCACCGCTGCTTCAGTTTTTATTTCTTCTGCCGGCTCTTCTTTCTTTTTCCCTTTTTTAGTTGTCTTCTTTTTCTCCTTTCCTTTCTCTTCTTTTGATTCAGCAGTCTCATCTTCTAATTTGATGGTTCCGACAATCTTGGGACCCGCAAGAACAGTTTTTTTTGTTTTAGCCGTTTTTGCTTCAACCGTTTTTTCTTTTGTCTCTTCTTTAACTTCCTCTTTAACTTTTTTCTTTTCTGTAACAGGTGTCTGTGAAGGAATATTTTTAATCAGTACTTCGTCCTGCACATCTTCGCGTACTTTTTTTGAAACGGGGGCTACAATTTTCTCTTCTTCCTTAGTAACCGCTTTTATTCCCAGACTGACTTTATCTGCCTGCTTTTTATTTTCCCTGTCTTGCTGAAAATCACGCAACAGCAAGGCGTGCATTTCTTCTGTAATCCTAATGGTGGGCTTGTTCTCTACCTTGAAACCATTTTTATTCAAATGTTCAATCAGGTGAGAAAAGCCAACATTAAGCTCTTTCGCCACTACCTGTATTCTAATTCCTCCTGTTTGTGTTTCAGCCATTCAATTATTTTTCTATTCTGTCATTCTGAACAAATCGAAATATTCGAGTCCGGATTGTATCCGGAATGATTATTCAGTTTTATTCTTCATTTTCAAATTCAGTTTTCAGTACACGAATTACTTCTTTTATCGTTTCTTCTTCTAAATCGGAACGACGAACTAATTCTTCCATACTTAAATCAAGGACGCTCTTTGCCGTATCGCAGCCAATTGCTTTCAACTGATCAATCACCCATCCTTCAATCTCATCTGCAAACTCGTCGAGGTCAATGTCATATTCTTCATCTGCCGTATCTCGGAATACATCAATATTATAACCTGTCAGTCTTCCTGCAAGCCGGATATTCAAACCGCCTTTTCCTATGGCAAGCGAAACCTGATCGGGTTTCAGATAAACAGCAACCCGCTTGTTCTTATCATCAATTTCCATAGAAGAAATTTTTGCCGGAGTAAGAGACCGGGTAATTAAGAGCTGCGTATTGTTCGTATAGTTGATGATGTCAATGTTTTCATTCTTCAGTTCGCGGACAATACCGTGAATGCGCGAACCTTTCATTCCCACACAAGCGCCAACCGGATCTATGCGGTCATCATAAGATTCAACTGCCACCTTTGCTCTTTCACCCGGCTCACGAACAATTTTTTTTATCGTGATTAATCCGTCCATGATTTCCGGCACTTCAAATTCCAAAAGTTTTGCAAGGAAAGAGGGATCTGTACGGGAAAGAAGAATGTAAGGCGAGTTGTTCTTCAATTCCACTGCTTTTACTACAGCGCGAATATTATCGCCTTTCTTAAAAAAGTCAGTAGGGATTTGTTCTGTTTTAGGAAGAATCAATTCATTGCCATCTTCATCTATCAGCAGGGTTTCTTTTTTCCATGTCTGATAAACTTCTCCTGTTACAATTTCACCAACACGGTCATTGTATTTTTTGAATATTTCATCTTTTTCCAATTCAGAAATTCTGCCTGCCAGCGTTTGTTTCAGCGTAAGAATACCGCGGCGGCCGAAACTTTCAAATGGAACTTCTTCCATTACTTCTTCACCCACCTGATAATCCGGTTCAATTTTTACCGCGTCGGACAAAGGAATTTGTTTTGAGGGGTCTTCAATCAAAGTTCCGTCTTCTACTATTTCACGGCGATGCCAAATTTCCAAATCCCCCTTTTCGGTATTCACAATAATATCGAAGTTTTCATCGCTTCCGTATTTCTTGCGAATGAGTGTGCGGAAAACATCTTCCAGCACCTTCATCATCGTGGGGCGGTCAATGTTTTTCTGGTCTTTGAACTCGGCAAAAGATTCAACTAAGTCAATGCTGTTCATTTGTAATCGGTTTTAAAAGTTAATTACCACCGTAGTGGCTTTGATGTTATGAAAAGGAATTTCAGTTTGTCCTGTTACAATTTCACGATGCTTTTCCATTTTTGACTCTTCAAGTACTACCTTGTTTTCATCCACAAAAGTCAGCCGCCCGGTTTTCTTCACCCCGTCATTCATCAGTACACTTACCTTTTTGCCGGTAACTTTTTTAAATTGGCGCATCACCTTCAAGGGCTGTCCTATTCCCGGCGAGGAAACTTCCAGTGTGTATTTATCAGAAAAAGGCATCATCAGATTCAGTTCAGTCAGTAATCTGCGGTTAACTGTCACACAATTTTCAATTGTAACTCCATTGTCGGAATCAATGAACACCTGAACAGTGCCCGGAAGCACTTTCAGGTCAACTAAGAACCAATTCTTTTCACTGAGAATAGGTTCCAGTAGTTTGTCTATTTTACTTTTTAGCTGTTCGTCCATGATAAATTGAAAGAGGGGACTTTAGTCCCCTCTCACGATTCTGGTGCAAATGTAATAAAAAGATGAGATAAGCAAAGGGGAATTGTGCAGCGGAGATAGTAAGATGAATTCCCGTTTTATAGTGGATAAAGCATAAAATAAAAATGCGGTTGTCTTTTTTCAAAACAACCGCATTCTGTTCTTGTGTTACTATTACTTAATTCACTACTAATTTACTCACCGCTTTACCCGCTCCGGTATGAACAGTTAACAGATAAATTCCTTTTGACAAATCTTTCCCGCTGACAGTAAATGAGTTTACATCTTTTAGTGTTTTAGAAATAATTACTCTTCCTGTCAGATCGCATAACTGATATGCTGTAACAGGAGACTGACGAGAAACGATTTCAAAATTATCTGATGAAGGGTTAGGAGCAATTTCAATGGATACGGAAGTGTCAGAGATTTTTTCTACTCCGGTAATATACATTCCCGGTAAACCAAGCGCCTGCACCATACGCGGAGCAAGGTATCCCTGAATAGTATCAATGTATGCCATTGCTTTTGTCTTTGACATGGTGGGGTTGGTTAAAAGAGAACCGCCATAAATGGTATCCACTGCTCCATTTGATTTTCCCATCAGAGCGCCTAAAGCATACAAATCACTTTTGCTGTACCATTCCCAGGGACCTGCTTGTCCATGGAAAGGGCTGGGGGTATAAACATTCGGATCTGGTTCAACAAACGGAAATAATCCTTCGTGACCATTATTGACCATGTTTGCACGGGTGGTATAAACATCGTTGTAAGGAATATTAAACACATCATTATTACCCAATCTGTTTGCACGGTTTATTACATCATAACTCCCTGCCACATATACTACATTGGCGCCTGTAGTAGGTACTACTACCATTCCGCGGGTATAAGGGGCAAAAGGATCGTTGGTAACATGAAAACCGACCATGGGAACATCTCCGGCTTCAAGCCATGTTGAATCTCCTAACGCTCCTCCCATATTAACTACCATATTTACCTTGCTTGAGTATGTTGGATGATTGGGATAATTATAAGCAGCGTTACCGCCTAATCCGTCAAAATCCCCCATGATTGCCTGATTGATAAAAGGCGTTCCGGTCATAAACCCATAAGCGGGCTGATCGCTGCCACTGATAAACTTAGCGCTGGGCAACCCCGCCACTTCAGTAGCAAAATTATTAAGCGTTGCATAAGCTAATGCAATATATCCTCCCGAACCTTGTCCGCAAAGAACGATTCTGTTGGTATCAATTTTATAAACATTACCCATAGAATCAGCCGTCATTTTTAAATACCGGACTGCTGACTTGGCATCTTGTATAGCGCGATACACTGCCTGTAACAGACTGCCTGTTCTTATATCCTGTCCGCCTGCGCCTGTTGCCGCCGGATTCCATCCTAAGCGGTAATCAATGGTTACTGCTACATATCCGCGTTTTGCAAAACGACGGCACATTTCTACGTTAGAGCTATCATTTCTGGCGCCGGTAGTGGTTTGATTAAACAGTATAGGTAAAAAACTTCCGGTGTGTAAATAAACAACCAGAGGTCGCTTCATTGCGGTGTCGCCTGTCGGCTCATAGATATCGAGTTTCAGGTCTTTTAATACAGGAGCGCCTGTAAGTATTTCATAATTTTTTCCGTAAACCACATTGGGTGTTACAGTAACATCAGTAAATACCTCATTCAGGTATCGTTGAGCAGAAAGTTCGGGCGAAGCAAATAACATCGCACAACCGACAAGGAGTAGTAATTTTTTCATAATGGTTTTGATTTAGCGTTTTGTTGAAGTTAAAAATAATCAATTATTTAATAAAGTGCGGTCATTTTTTCTTTGGCTCAACCAATATGGAGAAGTATGCCATCCTGCCTATGTAAGGTCCTCCATATACTTCATAGTGTTTGTTATTTAAAAGGTTGGAAGCGCCGATTTTAAAAGTGGAATAAATTTTTGGAACTTCTTTGTTCAACTGTATGTCGAGAATACCATAAGAAGGCACAAAGCCGGTAAATTGCGGAGAACCTTCAAAAGTAAATTCCTGCACCCACTTGTAATTGAAACTGAATCCGACATTCCGAATTGTTGTATTGAGAAATTTGATTGGAATATTTATGTCCCTCCCGTTCATACCAATATTGTATTTGTTCGCCGGAGTATTGTAAGCAGGTATGATCGGGTCAATACTATCTTTCTTATTCAGCACATTCCATGAATAGTTTGCAGTAATCTGATAATGTTGTTTGAGATAATAACTCAGCCCTGCGGAGAATCCCTGTGTTGTTACAATGCCGTCTGCATTTGCCGCTACGCGGTAAACCTGAGAATTATCTATCTGGTCGGGAAGGAAGGAATTGAACTTAACTGCCATTCCGACTTTATAACCGATAAAATATTTATAGTAGCTGTAATAGTATCCCATGTCAGCATAAAAATGTTTGAATAAAACAGCGCGATAACCTACTTCAATCGTTTTCACCTGTTCCGGACGAACGGGGGCGATATTGATATAATGGAGTGTGTCATGATTTTTGTACTGAAGGTAATCAATAAAGGAAGAAACAGTAATGAGTGAATCGTATCCTGAAATATTTCCCAGCAAGATTGCACGACCTACATTGTAATATAAATACTGATCGGTGAGTGTGGGATTTCTGATGGCGGAAGAAAAAGACACGCGAAAGGTGTGTTCCTTTAATTTGTAAATGGCAGACAAGGCGGGAGAGAACAGATAATTGAAGTTTTGATTCTTATCCATTCTTATTGAAAAATTAAATTTCAATTTGTCCTGTAACACTTTCTTATCGAACCCTGCATAAATTCCGTATTCCGTATTGGATATTTTTCTGCTGCCGGTATCACTGAAAATAGTTCCCTGTGAATTGGGTTTATACAGACGGAAGTTAGCGCCTACTATTATATTCATCAACTTAGGTGTAAACCGGTATTCACCCTGAACATGATACAAGGCAGACTTGTCAAAGAAGCGGGAGCCCCCTTCGCCATAAGATTTTTTAGAAGTGATGGAGCGAAAAGCCGAATCAAACGCTGCTGTACCCGGCTTGTAGAAAGTGTGCTCACCAAAATGAATGGAGGAATCATTGGCATAGTTAGCACATAACCCATGCAGCGAATCCAGCAAAGAAGGAGGAAGTCCTGCTATTATCAATTGAATACTATCTATAAAAACACGATAAAGACTGTCTCTGATTTGTGGATCCGGACTATAATGATAACCGGGATAGCCGGGAGTAGATTGAATTATTCCCGCACAATTTTCTGTGTAATATTTACTGTAATCAATTCCCCAGTTCACATCGGGTTTTGCCGCTTTCTGTAACAGCAGCGCCGTGAAATAAGCATCGTAAGAATCTCCGGCATTTTCATTCGTAGCATAAAAGCGGATAAAGAACTTATCCTTCTTTCTCAGCTCAATTCTGTTTTGAATGAAACGGATATTCTTCAAACTGTAACGGTTATCTCCCTGATAAACCGTAGTGCCGGTTCCGAAGTTGGAGGAATAAATCAATTCGGTTTCGTTGTGAATCTTATAGTGAAAAGCGCCAGACAATTTCAGGTTGTGTGTATTGTAATCCACCAAATCACTTTCATTGTAACCGGTGCGGTAAAAGCGTCCCAGCCCCGGCTGATTTTTAATTCCTGAGTTGCCGCTGTTATCATATTGCGAATTGAACTCGTCGCCATAACGATTCACTGCATCATATCCGCCGGGATTGTTTTCGTTATCCGGAGATTGCTCTGTCGGCGCATAATTCTCCGCTTTCCAGTCGTTTGCCCTTAGAAAGTATAAGTTGAGTTTGTAAGCGAATTTATCCGCTCCAGCTTTGTTTTTCAAAACCTGATCCCACCGGATGGCGGTTTCAAACAAGCCCCGCTCTCCTGTTTTGGCTGTTACACTTAATCCCGGTGTTTGAAACGGATCTTTTGTGGTTATGCTGATGACTCCGTTAAATGCATTCGGACCATAGAACGCAGAGCTGGCACCTTCAATCAAATCCACTTTCAAAACATCCAATTCAGAAGCGCCCAGAAAATTTCCCAATGAAAAATTTAAACCCGGTGATTGATTATCCACTCCGTCAATAATCTGAAGAGAGCGGACAGGCGAGGTACTGTTAAATCCTCGTGTGTTTATCACCTTGAACCCCAAACTGGCAGTTGTGATGTCCACTCCCTTTAACTGTCCGAGTCCTTCATAAAAACTGAGCGCCGGTGATTGTTTGATAGCAATTAAATCCATTGACTCCACTGTAAGCGCAGATTCCCGCTGCTTATCCGTCAGCCGGGAATCCTGAACCACTACCTCCGACAGAATGTTGCCGGATTGCTCAAGCAGCACCGTAATCTTTTTACTAAAATCACTGACAATAATTTCTTTATTCTGATAGCCCACATAAGAAACAACAAGTGTAACAGGGGAACCGGCTGTTACACTAAGCGTAAATTTCCCATCTATACCTGTTTGTGTTCCGAAAGCAGTTTCTTTAACTCCTACGGTAGCGCCAAAGAGCGGCTCATTCGTTTTTGAATCTTTCACCACTCCCGAAATAGTTTGAGCGAATCCGGCTGTTACAAATGAACACAGTGCTATACAGACAAACAGCAGATTAAAAATTATTGATTTAATCTTCATCGGGCAGTGTGTAGAGGTTACTTCGGTTTAACTAATTTTAGTCAAGTATATGGAAATTTTTACAAAATGTATTGATGTGATAATTGTTATTCAGAAATCAGGAGGAAATAAATATTGACATTCTGGTTAAGTTTTGTGTTACAGTTCCTGGTCTGTGATAAACTGTAACGGAGGTAATAAAGTAGTTATACATGATAAGTTATGATCTTCTCATTCATATCATTCTTCCATCTATGACTGCGTCTGCATCTCCTGTCGGAATTGGGGCTTATACGTGAAGCATATTTTTATAGTAAAAGAAATTACTTGGAGTACGGGAATCTTACAAAGATTACAAAGTGCCCTCTTTGTGGTTTTATATTTCCGTTCCCGAAGTATTTACCTTGTATGGATTATTGGTAAAAAAAGCACCAACAACAGAGGGAAAGGGCTATTCTCTTGCTGTTTTATCTTTAGTGGCACAACGTTTCTGCGGTATTTAGTGTAACACCGGCGATTGTTGCTGTAACAGTTGTATGACGACCATTACCCTGCCGGGTTCATTTGTTCTTTTACCAATACATTAAGGGGAATACGATAGATACTTTTTACTTCATAGCGATATCTTTAACCCTCTTCCATATTTCTGTGCGTCCAAAGAGTGAGAAGCCGATATAACCTCTTATATTCATAGTCCCGTCGGTGTTCATAGTTATGTTACAACTGTAGGTATCTCCGCTATCCGGGTCATAAATTGTTCCGTCTGTCCAAAGGTTGTCGCCATCATAAACAAAACTTCTCAGCAAAGGCAGCCCCATAATGGTTCTGCTCTGCAAAGCTTTATCGCTGTTATTAGTATCGAGTACCGGTTTGCCGTTTTTATCAGTTGCCGGATTCAGCCACACAATTTTACCATTGAATTTACCATTGGTATTTTCAATTTTAACTTTAGTCGTGCCATCCTGAGTTAACCAGGTTCCAACAATGACATTGGCAGTTTGTGCAAAAGAGCTATTCAGCAACATTAAAGTGAACAGTAAAGAAGCGAAAAGAGATTTCATTCTTATGAAGTTTATTTAACGAACCGGATTCTTTACGCATTATTCAAAAAAAGTTTCCCGAAGGAATGTATAAATGATTTAATTCTGCATATTTTTTCACTGCATGCTCTGGCATTTTCAGATTTTAACCTTCAGACGGCATAATTTTTACCGTACCTGTGACAGCCGCCACACTACTCCTTCTTTTAAAGCGTAACCGGATTGAGAGATGCGTTTAATCGGAAAATGATTTATCACAGTTTCGGTTAATATCGAAGCCATTACAATCATCGGGGCACGAAACGAAAGAAGCCCGGAAATCCGTAATCGCTCTTCAAGATTTCTCTTTTCTAATTCCTGAAAGATAAAGTTCAGTTCTTCTCTCTTCATTTCAAAAGAGCTTTTGTCTTTCCGGTTTTCAGAAGGATAGAAATGAGCGGTAATCATCGAAGCAAAAGAATCAAACGACCCTGAAGCGCCGATTAAGTGATGAATTATATATTTTTTCTGCTGATTGAAGAGAGGAGAAAGTTCTTCTTCAAGAAATGTGGCTAATGCTTTTTTCTCCTCTGAAGAAACCGGCTCGGTATGATGAAACCGTTGCTTCAGTACAGAAGCTCCTACCGGGAAACTTTGTTTCCAGAAAACCTCTTTGTCGTTAGTAATGATAAACTCAGTACTGCCGCCGCCAATATCCATAATCAAAACCGGCTCATCGGCAACTGTAACAGCATGGCGTACTCCTTCACAAATCAGTTCAGCTTCTTCATCGCCGGAAATTTTTTTAACAGAAATTTCGGTTTCTTTAAATACAGTCTGAATGAACTCATCACCATTGTCTGCATTTCTTAATGCAGCAGTTCCGAATGCAAAAATCTTTTCAGGTTGATGTTGTTCAATAACCTTACGGTATTCTTTCAGTTGATTGACCCCTCTTGCAAATGCTTTTTCTCCAATGTGGTGAATTCCTTCTTCAGCAAGCCCTACATACTTTTCCGCTTTAAATAAAACCTCAAACTCTTTTTTTCCTTTCATCTCAATAATCAGAAGATGAAAAGTATTTGTTCCTAAATCAAGAACTGCAGTACGAGGGAACGCAGGCATTTAATTCGTTAATTCATGTTCAGCGAAAAACTGATACGGAGTTTCAAGCAGTTGCTTTACTCTTACCAAAAATGTTACTGATTCTTTTCCGTCAACTATTCTGTGGTCATAAGAAAGAGCGAGATACATCATCGGACGGATTACAATTTTTCCGTCCATTACCACCGGACGATCCTGAATTTTGTGTAAGCCAAGAATGGCGACCTGAGGAATATTGATAATCGGAGTGGACATGAGTGAGCCAAATACGCCGCCATTCGTGATGGTGAATGTACCACCTCTCATTTCTTCCAGCGTTAGTTTGTTTTCTCTCCCACGTACAGCAAGATCTGCCACTGCCGCTTCAATTTCGAGCATAGCAAGAGATTCCGCATTCCGGATAACCGGCACCACCAATCCTTTCGGTGTGGAAACAGCTATGGAAATATCGCAGAAATCGTGGTAAATAATTTCATCACCATCAATACTCGCATTCAGTTTGGGAAACTCTTTCAGTGCAATACAAACTGCCCGTGTAAAGAAGGACATAAACCCAAGACTGATGACATTCTGGTCTTTATAAATTTCTTTATACTGCTGGCGGATATCCATAATCGCCTTCATATCCACTTCATTGAAAGTGGTGAGCATAGCCGTTTCATTTTTTGCCGTTACCAATCGGCGGCTCACTGTTTTGCGCAAAGAACTCATTGCTTCTCTGCTCTCCTGCCTGCTGAATTTTCCTTCTGTTACAGGAGCGCTTCTCACTGGTGGCGGTGGAGCTGTTTTCTTTTCTTCCGGTTTCTTCTCTTCTTTCGGCGCTTCTTTTACTTTAGGTGCAGCCGGCTTAGGTTGTTCAGTATTAACTTCTTTTTTGACCTCTTCTTTCTGTGGGGGTGCAGAATTAGCAGGTACACTTGTATCAATTTTAGCTACTGTATCGCCAATTTTTAATACAGTGTTTTCAGGAACAAGTGTTTTCAGCTTGCCGGGTTTTTCAGCGTTCAGTTCAAAGGTGGCTTTCTCTGATTCCAATTCGCAGAGCAACTCATCCTGTTGAACGATGTCACCATCCTTCTTCAGCCATTTTACTAATGTTACTTCATTAATTGACTCCCCGACTGTGGGTACCTTAATCTCGATTTCCATTTTTTATTTTCAAAAGTTATTATTCAAAAGCTTTATTAATCAATTCTTCCTGCTCTTTCAGATGTACTTTCAAAAATCCCGATGCGGGAGATGCGCTTGCCTTGCGTGCAATCATTCCCCACTTGGCTTTCGGATAGTTCATCATCATGTAAGCCCATGCCCCCATGTTTGTCGACTCCTCCTGTACCCACACAAACTTTGCACGGTTGTATTTTTTCAAAAGAGCATCTAACTGTTTTTCAGGAAGTGGATGCAACTGTTCCAAGCGTACAATAGCAATCTCATCATTTTTCAATGTGGACTGTTTCTCTATCAGGTCGTAATAAACTTTTCCTGAACACACCAGTACTCTTTTTATTTTACTTACATCATTTACTGTAACATCATCATAAATTTCTTTAAATCCACCGGAGGTAAACTCTGATACATCTGATACACATTTCGGATGGCGAAGTAATGATTTAGGCGACATTACTATCAGCGGTTTACGGAACGGGCGATTCAGTTGCCTTCTGATTAAATGAAAAAAGTTAGCCGGAGTTGTAGCGTTGGCTACTATTATATTGTAATCAGCACACAACATAAGAAACCTTTCTAACCGCGCGCTGGAGTGTTCCGGTCCCTGACCTTCATAAGCATGAGGCAAGAGCAATGTAATACCGCTCATACGCTGCCACTTACTTTCTGCCGAAGCTATAAACTGGTCAATAATCGTTTGTGCATTGTTACAGAAATCGCCAAACTGTGCTTCCCATATCGTAAGCGACTGGGGCGATGCTAAGCTGTAACCGTATTCAAATCCAAGCACTGCAAATTCAGACAGCAATGAATTGTAAATACGGAATCGTCCCTGATTTTCTGCTATATGGTCGAGCCGGTTGTATTCGCGGTTGGTGACTGCATCATAAAGAATGGCATGGCGGTGAGAGAAAGTTCCTCGTTTTACATCCTGACCGCTAAGCCGTACATCGTGACCTTCCAAAAGCAATGTGCCGTAAGCAAGTAATTCACCACCCGCCCAATCTAATTTTTTCTCTTCTAAAAAGATTTTTTCACGGTGTTTCAACAATGCATCCACTTTTTTTAATGGAGTAAAACCTTCCGGATGAGAAGTAGTCCTATCCATTATCTGATTAATCAGTTCAAGCGGAACAGCAGTATCGGGTGAGCTATCAAAATCTTCAGGCTGCGACCGGTGTAATTTTTTCCAATCAAGTTCCGGTTGCTGATATTCATAAGGGAGCGGATGTTGTTTTACTGCATCCAACCGGTCTTGTAATTTCTTCCAGAAATCCTTATCAAGTTGTTTAGATAATTCTGCTTCTATTTCTCCCGCGGCAATTAACTGCTGACTGTAAACTTCGCGTGGATTAGGATGTTCGTCAATCAGTTGATAAAGGTTGGGCTGTGTGTATTTTGGATCATCGCCTTCATTATGTCCGTGACGGCGGTAGCACACCATGTCCACAAAAACATCCCGATGAAATTTCTGCCGGAATTCTGTAGCTATTTCTACGGCAAACACTACCGCTTCGGGATCATCGCCATTTACATGCAATACAGGCGCTTCTACCATAGCCGCCAGACTGGTACAGTAATCTGAAGAACGGGCATCATCAAAATCAGTGGTAAAGCCGATTTGGTTATTAATAACAAAATGAATGGTACCTCCTGTATAATATCCTTCTAATTGACACATTTGTAACACTTCGTAAACTATACCCTGACCTGCCACTGAGGCATCGCCATGAATTAATATCGGAAGTATGCGTCTGTAATCACTTTGGTAAAGCAAATCTGCTTTAGCCCTTGTGAAGCCTTCTACCACAGAAGTGACCGCTTCCAAATGTGAAGGATTTGGGGAAAGCTTAAGCATTACAGTTTTTCCGGAAGAAGTTTTAACCTGTGATGAATATCCGAGATGATATTTCACATCACCGTCACCCATTGTGGTATCCGGTGGAATCACTCCTTCAAATTCACTGAATATTTGTTCGTAAGTTTTTCCAAGAGTATTAGCAAGAATATTCAAACGACCCCTGTGCGCCATTCCGATGATGATTTCTTCCACGCCGGCATTAGCTGACCATTCAATAATTGCATCTAATGCAGGGATGGTGGTTTCTCCTCCTTCCAGTGAAAATCTTTTTTGTCCAATGTATTTTGTATTCAGAAATTTTTCAAACACTACTGCATCGTTCAGTTTTTGCAGGATTTGTTTCTTCTTTTCAATAGAGAAGTCGAATGATTTTGCACCACTTTCAAATTTTTGCTGAAACCACTTGTGCATTTCAGGATTGACGATATAGGTATATTCAACTCCTATAGAGCGACAATAAATCTGCTGAAGATGTGCAATGATATTTTTCAGAGATGTTTTTCCAAGACCAAGCGTTTCGCCTGCTGTAAACTGTTCATTCAAGTCGCCTTCATCTAATCCAAAATTTTTCAACTCCAGATTGGGATGACGGTCTTTGCGCGGTCGGATAGGATTTGTCTTTGAAATCAAATGTCCTCTTTCACGGTATGCCTGAATCAGACTGTAAACTTTAAATTCCTTAGGGCTTAGAGTGGTAGTTGCGCCTTCACCATCTCTTGCTGTTACAGCAAAATCAAAACCCTCAAAGAAATCTCTCCACCCTGTATCAATTGATTCCGGGTCTTGTTTGAAGTCGGAATACATTGATTCAATATAATCTGGTGTAGCATTAGAAATATAAGAAAATTGGTCCATTTAGGTCTGAACTAATAAATTAAGATGCAAATATCTAAAATAAAAAGAGAAGCGGCTTCACATAACTGATACTGTGCATACGGAACTATATATTTTCAGAAAATAACCGATACTGTTCTGTAACAAATGCTTTATCATTTGTTTATTTGCAAAAATTATTTCAGGCAGAGATTATTATGTGCTTCACAATCATTCGGAATATTGAAATGGGGTTAAAACTTAATAACTACCAAAGGTAAAATATAATATAGGCGGACAGATGGATACAGAAAACCACTCAAGAAGTTTTATAAAAGGAATAACATGGCGTGCTGTGGGAACAATGGACACCATTTTCCTGTCATGGCTTTTCACCGGGGATATTGATACAGCGCTTCGTATCGGAGGAATAGAGATATTTACGAAAATAGTGCTTTACTATATTCATGAGCGTGTCTGGCTGATGATTGGGTTCGGCAGGTTTAATGTAGATGATGATTTTGGGCATCGAATCCGGAAAGACCGTCACTACCGCAGTGTAGTAAAAGGCGTAAGCTGGCGTTTGTTTGGAACGATTGACACAACAATAATCGCATTCTTTGTAACAGGCGATTACACTAAAGCATTTAGTATCGGCTTCACGGAGATATTTACAAAGATAGTTTTATACTGGCTGCATGAGCGTGTATGGCAGCGGATTAAAACAGGTGCTTCGTCTGGTTTGGACAGGAAAAAGTAAATAAATATATTACACAATCATTCCTGCTCCAACCGTTTCGTTCGTGGCTTCATCTATCAGGATTAGACTTCCTGTAACACGATTGCGGCGGTAGCTGTCGTACATCAGCGGAACAGTAGTGCGGATAGAAATCTTGGCAATATCATTCATCTTGATTTCTTTATCGTCTGTAACACGCTGCAGCGTATTGATGTTCATTTTATATTTTATTTCCTTTACCACACATCGCGCATCTCGGGTAGTATGTTTTAGTGCATACTTGCCATTTAACTGTAACGGTTTTTCATTAAACCAGCAAATCATCAGGTCCACATCCTGTGACAGTTCGGGCTTGTTGTTCTTGCGTACAATCATATCTCCGCGGCTGATGTCAATATCATCTTCCAGTGTTATACATACACTCTGAGGAGGAAAAGCCTGTTCCAGGCTTCCATCATAAGTATCAATCCCTTTTATTTTGGATGAAAAACCGCTGGGTAAAACTTCCACTTCATCTCCCGGTCGAAAAATCCCTCCTGCCACTCTTCCCGCATAACCGCGATAATCGTGATACTTATCGTTGTAAGGCCGGACAACATATTGAACAGGAAATCTTGCATCAATATGGTTTTCATCGCTGGCAATGTGTATGTTTTCCAAAAGATACAATAAAGTACTTCCGTTGTACCAAAGCATATTTTGTGATGGCTCCACCACATTATCACCATTCAGTGCACTGATGGGAATAAAAGTAATATCACGCACATCGAGCTTTGCTGCGAAAGAGGTATAATCCGATTTAATCTTTTCAAACACTTCCTCTTTCCAATCCACTAAATCCATTTTATTTACACAAACAACAAGGTGCGGAATCTCGAGAAGAGAGGCAATAAACGAATGGCGACAGGTTTGTTCCACTACTCCGTTACGCGCATCCACTAAAATAATAGCAAGATTGGCTGTACTTGCCCCTGTAACCATATTGCGTGTATATTGAATATGTCCGGGTGTATCAGCAATAATAAACTTACGCTTAGGCGTTGCGAAATAGCGGTATGCCACATCAATGGTGATTCCCTGTTCGCGCTCTGCACGAAGTCCATCGGTAAGAAGTGCAAGATTCACTCCTTCCTCTCCCCGCTGGCGGCTGGTATGTGTGATAGCTTCAAGCTGGTCTTCAAAAATAGATTTAGAGTCGTAAAGCAATCTGCCAATCAAAGTACTCTTACCGTCATCAACACTTCCTGCGGTGGTAAACCGGAGAAGTTCCATGTTCAAATAGTTATTAGTAGTCATCATTAAATTTTTTTGTTACACTAAGCAAACTGAATCATCTGTTACAGTCAGATTTTTTACCCGGAATAACAGTATTAGAAGTATCCTTGTTTTTTTCTGTCTTCCATTGCCGCTTCGCTTCTTTTGTCATCAAGACGAGAACCGCGCTCTGTGGTTCTGGAGGAAGCTACTTCGGCAATAATTTCTTCAACAGTTCTTGCCTCGGATAATACGGCTCCGGTGCAAGTCATGTCGCCGACCGTGCGGAAACGAACCACCATATCTTCTGCCTTTTCTTCCGGTTTCATTTTTATGAAATCGCATACGGAATAAATCACACCATCGCGCTTAAATACTTTTCGCTTATGTGTAAAATACAGACTGGGTAATGGGATTTTTTCGAGCAAAACATATTGCCATACATCCATTTCTGTCCAGTTGCTGATAGGAAAAGCACGGAAATGTTCTCCCATATTTTTTCTTCCGTTGAAGATATTCCATAGTTCAGGACGCTGATCCTTCGGATTCCATTGTCCGAACTCATCACGGTGGCTGAAAAATCTTTCCTTTGCTCTTGCCTTTTCTTCATCACGGCGAGCGCCTCCGATGGCACAATCAAATTTGTTTTGTTCAATCGCATCCAGCAGAGTAGTGGTTTGTAATCTGTTACGGCTGGCATTATATCCTTTTTCTTCTGCTACTCTTCCTTTATCAATAGATTCCTGAACAGATGCAACCACCAAACGCACTCCGAGTTCTTCTACCCACTTATCACGAAACTGAATGGCTTCCGGGAAGTTGTGACCCGTATCCACATGCATTAAGGTAAATGGAATGTTTGCAGGAAAAAAAGCTTTGCGGGCAAGGTGCGATACTACTATAGAATCTTTTCCTCCGCTGAATAATAAAACAGGTCGTTCAAATTGTGCGGCTACTTCACGAAGCACATATATGCTTTCCGATTCCAGTTCTTTCAGGTGTGTTAAATTGTATGCTTTCATTTTTATTGGATTGTAATAAGCGGAAGAATAAACGAAAAAATCTTTTCAGTGGCTTCTTCCACACTTAGTTCATTTGTTTTAACTACAAGGTTGGGTGTAACAGGTGATTCAAACGGCGCTGTAATACCGGTGAAATCTTTTATCTCTCCTCTTCTGGCTTTTGCATAAAGCCCTTTTACATCCCGTTGTTCGCAAACCTCTATCGGACAACTGACAAATATCTCTACAAAATCATTTTCTCCTATAATCTGCTTTGCCAGTTTCCGCACTTCATTTGTAGGGCTGACAAAAGAGTTGATAGTGATGATACCACAATTCAGAAACAGTTTTGACACCTCTGCAATCCGCCGGATATTTTCTAAACGGTCAGCATCAGAAAATCCAAGATTGTTGTTGATGCCGGTGCGGACATTGTCACCATCTAATATTTGAGTCAAAAACTTTTTTTCATAAAGCTTTTTCTCCAGCAGTTCTGCGAGGGTACTCTTTCCCGATCCGCTCAACCCTGTCAACCAGATGACTTTTGATTTTTGGTTTAACAGCTTTTCCTTTCTTTGCAAAATCCTGTGAAAGGTGGGATGTATATTTTCTACAGTGGAACTCATTTGCGCCGTAAACTTACAAAGGAATAAGGAGAATTATTTATTCAACTCATTCACTGTCAGCCACGCCATCAGCCCGCAGCCGGTTTCAAGTGCATTTTCGTCAATATCGAAAGTGGAGGTATGAACCGGCGAAGTGATTCCTTTTGCTTTATTTCCTGTTCCTAACCGGTAAAAACATCCCGGAATAACCTGAGAGTAGTAAGCAAAATCTTCAGAGGTCATTCTCTGCTCAAGCTCCACTACATTTTCTTTTCCGAGAAATTCTTCTGCCGCTTTTCTTGTCCGCTCTGTCAGTTCTTTATTATTGGAAAGCGAAGGATAGCCATGAATAAATTTTATTTCACAAGAAGAATTGGTTTCTGAAGAAATTGCTTTTGCAATGGATACCAATTTCTCATGAACCTGTTTTCGCCAGCTTTCATTCATTGTGCGAAAAGTTCCTTCTATAAATACTTCATCCGGAACAACATTAGTTGCTCCGTTTCCTGTGATTTTCCCGAACGATAATACAGTTGGAATAGCTTGTTGCTTAAATTCTGAAATCAAATTTTCATAAGCAGTGAGCAGCCGTGCAGCAATAAATAAAGGATTGTTGTATTCGGCAGGCATGGCTGCATGTCCGCCTTTGCCTGTTACAGTAATGTACAACTCATCACTTGAAGCCATGTATTGCCCTGAACGGAACCCTACTTTACCCACTTCCAAAGAAGGGTAAACATGTTGTGCTAAAATTCCTGATGGTTTAGGGTTTTCCAAAATACCTTCTTTAATCATAAGTGAAGCGCCGCCGGGTAATTTTTCCTCAGAGGGCTGAAAAATAAACTTGATAGTTCCATCCCATTCCGGTTTCAGTGAATGAAGAATTTTTAACGCGCCCAGCAATGATGCGGTATGCACATCATGACCGCAGGCATGCATTACACCGTTGTTTTGTGATTTGTAAGGAACATTATTTTTTTCTGTAATCGGCAATGCATCCATATCAGCACGAAGGGCAATTATTTTTTTTGACGGATTTTTTCCTTCCAGTACAACTTCGATTCCTGTTCCTGCAATTTCTTTACGATGTTTAACTCCCCAACTGCTTAACAAGTCTGATATGTATTTCGCCGTTTGAAATTCATTGGAAGAAAGTTCAGGATGAGCATGAAAATGCCGGCGCCAGTTTATGGTTTCGGTTTTGAGTGAGTGTGCCAGTCCTTTAATTGTGTCAGGTGATATCATAGGGGCAACTTATGTTTTTTCATTTATTGAAAAAAACCTTTTAATCAGGGAGCGAGGCGCTCTATTTTCCATTCATTCTGTTTCACAAGTGTATATCTGATACGGTCGTGCAGCCGGCTGGCTCTTCCTTGCCAGAACTCCATCACATTAGGAAGTAGTTTGTATCCACCCCAATAAGTGGGACGCTCAATTTCTTTTCCATTGAACTCACTTTCCATCTCACTCATTTTTTTCTCTAAAACTTCCCGGCTTTCAATCACTGTGCTTTGCGGAGAAACATGTGTGCCAATCTGACTACCGCGTGGTCGTGAATGAAAATACTTTGTGGACTCTTCAGCAGAAATTTTTTCAACTCTTCCTTCAATACGGACTTGCCTTTCCAATTCATGCCAGAAAAAAAGTAAACTGCCATAAGGATTCCACATCAGCTCTGTGCCTTTTCGGCTTTGATAATTTGTGAAGAAAACAAACCCACCTTCTTCCACTCCTTTCAGTAACACCATTCTTACAGAAGGTTTAAAATCAACCATAGTTGTGGCAATTGCCATTGCATTCGGCTCCGGCACTTCTGCTTTCACTGCTTCTTCAAACCAATGATTGAACTGTACAATGGGATTAGCTGTAACATCCTTTTCATCCAGCGTTCGTGAGGTATATTCTCTTCTCAGTTTTGCAATAAAGGGATTGGTTAATTCTGTTTTATCCATGTTCATTTTAAAAAAGTTCTTTTAAAGATTTTCTAATGCGCATCCAACCAGTTTGCACCTATTCCTATTCCAACATCTATCGGCACAGCTAATTCTATAGCATGAATCATTTTGTCTTTAATAATAGAAGTGATTTGTTCCAGTTCAGATTTATATGCATCAAACACTAATTCGTCATGCACCTGTAAAGTCATTTTTGATTTAAAGTTATGCTTGCTGAATTCGTGGTATATGTTAATCATTGCCACTTTAATCATATCTGCTGCCGAACCCTGAATCGGTGCATTGATGGCAAGCCGCTCTGCAAAACCGCGGACAGTGGCATTGCCGGAGTTGATATCTTTCAGCGTTCTTCTTCGCCCGAGAATGGTTTCAACATATCCGTGCTTGCGGGCAAAATCAATATTCTTATCCATCAGACGGCGGACACCCGGGAATTTTTGATTGTAGTTATCAATAATTTCTTTCGCTTCCGATTTTGGTATTCCTAATCCCTGTGACAGTCCGAATGCAGTTTGACCATAAGCTATTCCAAAGTTCACGGCTTTTGCTTTGCTGCGCATTTCGCGGGTTACCTCTTTTATGTCCACACCAAAAACTTTTGAAGCGGTTGCTGCATGAATATCGTGACCTTCGTTAAAAGCATTCAGCATATTTTCATCGTGGCTCAATCCGGCAATAATGCGCAACTCAATTTGTGAATAGTCGGCAGACAGTATTGCATAATCAGAGTTGCGCGGAATAAATGCTTTACGGATTTCGCGACCGCGTTCTGTGCGGATAGGAATATTTTGCAAGTTCGGTTCAGTAGAACTCAGTCGCCCTGTTGATGCTACCGCCTGATTAAATGAAGTATGTACTCTTCCCGTTTTCGGATTTATCAGCATCGGAATCGCATCTACATAAGTTGATTTCAGCTTGGTGAGTTCACGGTAGTCCATCAGCTTGGCAGCAATCGGATATTCGGTGGTAAGTTTACTGAGAGTGTCTTCGTCGGTGGAATATTGCCCGGTTCGAGTCTTTTTTCCTATATAAGGAATTTTCATTTTTTCAAAAAGCACTTCACCCAATTGTTTGGGCGAAGCCAGATTGAATCTTACTCCGGCTAACTCATAAACATCTTTTTCTGACTGAACAATCTCTTTCTCTAACCGTCCGGAATAATTATCAAGAAAATCTTTGTCAACCGCAACGCCTTCAAATTCCATATCGGTAAGTACTTCCACTAAGGGCATTTCCACTTCGTTGAACAGTTTCTCCACTTCTTTGCTTTTTAGTTGAGGCGCAAAACATTCCTTCAGTTGCAGCGTGATGTCGGCATCTTCGGCAGCGTATTCTGAAACCTTTTTTACATCCACATCACGCATGCTCAATTGCTTTTTACCTTTTCCTATTAGCTCGGTGATGGAAACCGGAATGTAACCGAGGTAAGTTTCTGCAAGATAGTCCATGCCGTGACGCAAGTCCGGCTCTAAAAGATAATGAGCAAGCATGGTGTCAAACATTCTGCCTTTTACCTGTATGTTGTACCATTTCAGCAGCAGCATGTCGTACTTTATATTCTGTCCGATTTTCAGTATGGATTCATTTTCCAATACCGGCTTGAATAAGTTCAACAATTTTTCCGCCTCATTTCTATTTGCGGGAACAGGAACATAAAAAGCCTCTGCCGGCTTGAATGAAAAGGAAAGCCCAACTATTTCGGCAGTGTTGGCATCCACTCCGGTGGTTTCCGTATCAAAGCAGAATTCTTTTTTGCCGGAAAGTTGATGGACAAGGGCAGCAATTTTTTCATCGGTATCCGTAAGATGATACTGATGCGGTGTGTTACTTATGTTTTTTTCAGCAACTAATTCTTCAGTTGACTCTGCTGTTACAGTTTGCTCTTTCGTAAAATTATTCGCAACCGCTTCGCCAAATAAATCTGTCTGCTGTTTGGGTGATTCTCTTACCACATTAAAATCGTCACCCAGTATTCTTTTCCCTAAGGTGCGGAATTCTAATTCAGTAAAAATCTCTTTTAGCTTCTCTTGATCCGGCTCCGAACGCTCGGTGGCTTTTTCGTCCCATTCAATCGGCACATCCAGCATAATGGTAGCCAGCTTCTTGGAAAGAACAGCTAAATCCTTTTGTTGTGTTACAGTTTCCTGAAGTTTTCCTTTCAGTTTGCCGGCATTGGCAATTAATCCTTCTACAGAGCCAAATTCAGCAACTAATTTCTTTGCCGTTTTTTCTCCCACACCCGGAAGTCCGGGAATATTATCCACCGCATCGCCCATCAGTCCGAGTATATCAATCACCTGATTCACATCACTTATTTCCCATTTCTGTTTGATTTGTTCGGGACCGATTATCTGATAAGTATTGCCAAGGTGCGGCGGTTTGTAAATAAAAATATTATCACTCACCAACTGACCGTAGTCCTTATCGGGTGTAACCATGTAAACTTTGTAGCCGTCTTTCTCCGCCTTTTTTGCAAGTGTTCCGATTATATCATCCGCTTCGTAACCGTCCTTTTCAATAACCGGAATATTCATGGCTTCAATAATCGAGCGGATGTAGGGAAGTGAAAGCGTAATATCTTCCGGCTGCTCCTGTCTATCTGCTTTGTAGCCGGCAAAATCAATGTGCCGTTCCGTAGGCGCTGCCGTATCAAAACATACGGCAATATGCGTGGGATTTTCTTTCTTAATAATATCAAGTAAAGTATTAGTGAATCCCTGAATGGCAGATACATTCATGCCTTTGGAATTAACCAGCGGATTTTTGCTGAAAGCAAAATAGGCACGGTAAATCAGCGCAAAAGCATCAAGAAGAAATAAGCGGTTGTTGGTCATTGTTGGGTGCAACAAATGTAACAAGGGAATTGCTCATTTGATGAAAGGAAATATTCAGCTTTTACCGGCTCCGGCAAAACTTGTAGTTTATCCTGTTTATAATTTCTTCTATCCCATCTCTTTAATATCTTTGCGCAGTTAATTTTCTATTCTCATTCATGGAAACCAAAGTAACAGAAGGAGTAAGAATCAGCGTTGAAACTTTTTATCAGCCGGATTTTTCAAAACCGCTTTCCAATGAGTTTATGTTTGCTTACCGCATCATTATCAAAAATGAAAGTGAAAATGCCATACGTCTGCTGCGCCGCCACTGGCATATATGGGATTCAAACGGTATAACAAAAGATATAGAGGGCGAAGGAGTAGTGGGAGTGCAACCGGTAATTGAACCGGGTGAATCTTATCAATATGTTTCCGGATCACACTTACACTCTGAAATAGGAAAAATGTCCGGCACCTACATGATGGAGCGGCAGGTTGACGGAAAAATATTTTATGTCAACATTCCTGAATTCCGCCTGCAGGCGCCATTCAAAATGAATTAACCTACGAAGTATTTCCGATTTATTAATATTGCAATCGTCACAGTTTATTATTGATGAAAGTAACAGAACACATTCAGAACGCCAAAGGCAAAACACTTTTCTCTTTTGAAATTCTCCCTCCGCTGAAAGGGAGCAGCATTCAGACTATCTTCAACACACTGGATCCGCTGATGGAGTTTAATCCGTCCTATATCAATGTCACTTATCATCGCTCCGAATTTATTTTTAAGAAAACATCTGCCGGATTGTTTGAGAAAAAAATGGTAAGCAAGCGGCCCGGTACAGCAGGAATTTGTGCAGCCATTCAAACCAAGTACAAGGTGGATTCCGTTCCGCATCTGATTTGTGGCGGATTTACTGTGGATGAAACTGAAGATTTATTGATTGAATTAAACTTTCTGGGTATTCATAATGTGCTGCTGATTCGCGGTGACAAAACCAAGAATGAACAAGTTTTCACTCCCGAAGAACATGGACACAAACACGCCATTGATTTAGTAAATCAGGTGACGAACATGAATAAAGGAAATTTCCTTGAACGCGATTTGAAAAATGTAGTGCCGACGGATTTTTGCATCGGAATAAGCGGCTATCCGGAGAAGCACTATGAAGCGCCCAATCTGGCAACAGACCTTCGCTGGCTGAAAGCCAAAGTGGAGGCAGGCGCAGACTATATTGTAACACAAATGTTCTTCGACAATAAAAAATTTTTTGCTTTTGTAGAAGAATGTCACAAAGCCGGAATTACTATTCCGATTATTCCGGGGCTGAAACCGATAACCGGAAAAAAACAGATTGAAAGTTTACCACGCACTTTCTCCATAGACATTCCTGATGACCTTCATCGTGAGTTTGAAAAATGTGTGGAAGATGAAGACTATAAAAAAGTAGGTACAGAGTGGTGCATAATGCAGAGCAAAGAATTATTAAAAGCAGGCGTACCGGTGTTACACTACTACACTATGAGTAATCCGGTTTATGTGCAGAATGTAGTGAAGGAGTTGGCGTAATCTCTTAGCTTCTGGCAGAGTTGATTCAATTAAGATTTTGCCGAAAGATATTTTTTTAACTTTTCTACCACTTCCTCCCCTTGCTTTATCAGGATGGTTTGTAATCCTAAACTGTTCGCAACAGAAATATTATTTTCTACATCGTCAATAAAGACACACTCTTCAGGGAGAAGATTATTCTCATTCAGTACCAACTGAAAAATTTCAGGTTCGGGTTTTCGCATACCTACCTTACATGAATAATACACTTTGTTGAAATAAGGTGCAATGTCTGTTACACCATAATTTTCTTTCAGATAAGCAGATATTCTTCTGAGATGAATAAAGTTGGTATTGCTAATCAGAAAAGTTTTGTAATTCTTTTTCAACTCAGTCAAATATTCGAGCCGTTGTTTCGGAATATCAAGCAACATAGCGCTCCAGCAGTTATCAAAATCATCATCACTGATTTCTATTTTCCCATACTCGCGGATCGCATTTCTGAATGCATCATCCGTACAATTTCCACGGTCGTATAAATCAAAGAATGATTTTTGTTGAATTAATGAATAAACGGAAGAGAAATTTTTTACACCGGCTCTTTCAAAAGCGAGTTGTGTGCGCCTTACATCCAGATTGATAATAACCTGACCATAATCAAAAATAATATTTCGAACAACGCTCAACGAGTGGGCCCACCAGGACTTGAACCTGGGACCAACGGATTATGAGTCCGCTGCTCTAACCGACTGAGCTATAGGCCCCGCAATACAAATTGTATTGAGCGTGCAAAGGTATAATTTTTCACTTGTCATGGAAATCTCTCTGAATAAATTCCTGAACAATAAAACTATTTTAGAGGAATATCTCATTTCGCTGTTTCAAAATACTTCACTTACCTTTCGGGCGCAATTATTAACACCAAACTTTACAAAATGAAAAAAATACTTCTTGCAATTTTGTTTTTGTCAATATCCGGTATTGCAGGCGCACAGGATTCTGATGCCGATGATCTTGGTTTTCGCTTCGGATTGCAAATCAGTCCCGAATTAACATGGATGAAATCACAGGATAAATTTACTTCCGCTTCCATTGTTAAAACGGGCTTTGCTTACGGACTGATGTTCGATTATGATATTGCAAAAAACTACTCCTTATCTACCGGTTTGTATGTAGCAATGACGCCTGCCTCTTTGCTGTACAACAATCCTATAAAATTTAATTCTCAGTCTAAAGATTCTTTATTCGGAATAGGCACAAAAGCTAATTATAAATTAAATTACATAGAGATTCCTATAAGCATTAAACTCAAAACGAATGAGATTGGATATGTTACTTACTTCGGACAGTTTGGAGTTGAGGGAGGAGTTAATATCAAAGCAAAAGGAACAATTAAATATCCGTCGCCAAGCACTTCGGCAATAGAGGATAATTTGAATCCTGACATTGGTTTGTTTAATGTGGGTTTGTTGTTGGGTGCAGGAGTTGAATATTCTCTTTCGTCAAATACTTCAGCATATACTGCCTTGAATTTTGTAAACGGATTCATTGATATTACAGATAATCCTAAAGGATACAAGTCAAAAGTTATACTCAATCAGTTGGCGCTCCGGCTGGGCATATTCTTCTAATCTTGCTAATTTCACCACTCATTTTCCAAAGAGTTAAGCTTTGGAAAAGTTGTATATGAGAATTGCATTAGCCCAGCAGAATTATATCATTGGCGACTTTGAAACCAATCGCACCAAAATCATTTCAGCCATAGAATATGCAAAAGACGGAAAAGCGGACTTGGTAATTTTTCCGGAACTCTGCGTGTGCGGATATCCACCTAAAGATTTTCTGGAATTTGAAGATTTCATCCTCCGGTGTGAAGAAAGTGTAACACAGATTGCCAAAGAGTGTAATGGAATAGCGGCTATTGTTGGCGCTCCTTCACGCAACCGTTCGGCAAAGGGGAAAAGATTATATAACTCTGCTTTTTTTCTGGAGGAAGGAAAAATAAAATCGGTTATTCATAAAACGCTGCTGCCCACCTACGATATTTTCGATGAGATAAGGTATTTTGAAAGCAATACAGAGTGGAAACTGATTGAATATAAAGAAAAGAAAATAGCGCTCACCATTTGCGAAGACCTCTGGAATGTCGGTAATAATCCAATGTATGTTGTAACACCGATGGATGAACTCGCCGGATTAAAACCTGACTTAGTTGTGAATATTTCTGCGTCACCTTTCGATTATGACCATCAGCAGAAGCGGGTAGAAGTACTAAAGGAAGTTGGGAGAAAATACCGGCTGCCTCTTTATTACTGTAACACTGTCGGCGCTCAGACAGAATTACTGTTTGATGGTGGTTCTTTAGTCTTTAATAAGAAAGGGGAAAAAATTGAAGAGTTGAAATACTTTGAAGAACAGATTGTAGTACTTGATTCGGAAGATGTTGAAAAAAGAGTTACGAAAAAAGAGAATGAACAACCCAAAGAAAAAACCGAACTGATACATGATGCGCTTGTAATGGGAATCAGGGATTATTTCCACAAGCTGAATTTTAAGAAAGCAACACTTGGGTTATCGGGAGGAATTGATTCTGCTTTGGTGTTGTGTCTGGCAGTTGAAGCGCTTGGAAAAGAAAATGTTATTCCTGTACTGCTGCCTTCTCATTTTTCGAGTGATCATTCTGTTAATGATTCTGTTCAGCTTGCAAAAAACACAGGTGTAACACATCAGTTGATTTCAATAAAAGAAATCTATGACGAATTCATCACTACACTTTCTCCCGCATTTACCGGAAAAGATTTTGATGTAACAGAAGAAAACTTACAGGCGCGCATCCGCGGAATGATTCTGATGGCGCTTTGCAACAAGCATCATTACATTTTACTCAACACCTCCAACAAAAGCGAAGCCGCCGTTGGTTATGGAACTATGTACGGCGATATGGCTGGTGGAATTTCAGTATTGGGTGATGTGTATAAAACAGAAGTGTATGATTTAGCCCGTTACATCAACAGGGAAAAAGAAATTATTCCTGAAAACATAATCACAAAAGCGCCTTCGGCAGAACTGCGCCCCAATCAAAAAGATACGGATTCACTTCCCGACTATGAATCGCTCGATAAAATTCTGTTTCAATATATAGAGAAGCGGCAAGGTCCGCAGGAGTTGGTTAAAATGGGATTTGAAAAAAAATTAGTTGATCGTGTGTTGAGATTGGTTAACATGAACGAATACAAACGTCATCAGACTCCACCCATATTGCGCGTGTCGCCCAAAGCTTTCGGCTCAGGAAGAAGATTGCCGATAGTAGGAAAGTACCTGTCTTAAATCGAAAGAGAGAATTTCCAAACGCATAAATTGATATTTTCATTCTTAGTTTGCGGTTATATTTGCCGCCATGAAAAATACACCCTTCACTGAAATTCATAAACAGCTTGGAGCTAAAATGGCAGAGTTTGCAGGATACAATATGCCGATTTCTTATACCGGAATTAACGATGAACACAACACCGTGCGCAATGCGGTAGGTGTGTTTGATGTGTCGCACATGGGTGAGTTTATTCTGAAAGGTAAAAATGCGCTGGATCTCATTCAGCGTGTTACTACGAACGATGCTTCTAAACTTGTTCCCGGCAAAATACAATACTCCTGTCTGACAAATGACAAAGGCGGAATTGTAGATGACCTTCTGGTTTATCGCCTTAGTGAAGAAGAGTGGATGCTGGTAGTGAATGCGTCCAACATAGATAAAGACTGGAACTGGATTGCTGCACACAACACGAATAATGTGGAGATGCAAAATATCTCTGACAAGACAGCGCTGCTTGCCGTTCAGGGACCTAAGGCAATGGCTACTTTACAAAAGCTGACCAACATTGATTTGTCTGCTATTCCTTATTACAATTTTGTGAATGGAATTTTTGCAGGAAGAGAAAATGTGATAGTATCGAATACCGGATATACCGGTGCAGGAGGATTTGAAATTTATTTTGAAGCGGTTAATTCAGAAGAGATATGGAATAAGATTTTTGAAGCGGGAAAAGAGTTCGGTATCAAGCCCGCCGGCTTGGGTGCGCGCGATACACTCCGCCTCGAAATGGGTTTCTGCCTCTATGGAAATGATATAGATGACACCACCAGCCCGATGGAAGCCGGTTTAGGATGGATTACCAAGTTCACAAAAGATTTTACTGCAAGAAGCATACATGAAGCGCTGAAAAATAATGGTGTTACAAAAAAGCTGATTGGTTTTGAAATGAAAGAGAAAGGAATACCGCGTCATGACTATGCAATTGTAGATGAAGCCGGCAACAATATCGGGAAAGTAACTTCAGGAACACAGTCACCGTCTTTGCAAAAGGCAATCGGGTTGGGCTATGTGAAGAAAGAATTTGCAACGGAAGGAAATAAAATCTTCATCGCTATAAGAGATAAGAATGTGGAAGCGACCATAGTGAAATTACCCTTTTACAAAAATTGATTGAAGAGACTTTTGTATTTCATCATTTCAAAACCTCTGTTCAATACTCGATATTCTAAGCAATGCCAGACAAATCTTCTCTTGATGTAGTGCTCACCCCTAATCTGCTGAATCTTTATCCGCTGGAAGATAAGGTAGTGGTAGTAATAGATGTATTGCGCGCTACCACTACAATGACGGTGGCGCTTGATCAGGGCGCACTGAGTGTAATTCCGGTAGAAAGTATAGAAGAGTGCTTGTCTTATAAAGATAAACCTAATCACATTCTGGCAGGCGAAAGAGGCGGACAAAAGGTGGAAGGATTTGCTTATGGAAATTCACCTTTCGAATTTATGGATGGAGTGGTAAAAGGAAAAAATCTTGTACTCACTACTACTAATGGAACCCGTGCAATTAAAATGTCAGAGAGCGCCTACCATGTTATCATAGGAGGATTTCTGAATTTTTCTGCTCTTGTAAAATGGCTGATTGGCGAAAGCCGAGACACCCTGTTGCTGTGTTCAGGATGGAAAGATAAATTTAATCTGGAAGACACAGTATTCGCTGGCGCTGTAATCAATCACCTGAAAGATTATTTTATTGTGGATAGCGATTCGGCTTTTGCTGCCGAGAAATTGTATCTCAATTCACGCCGTGATTTATTTCATTTTATGAAACAGTCGTCACACTATCGCCGGCTGGCTCGCTTTGGCGTATTGAATGATATTAAATACTGCCTTCGTCCCGATTTAACTTCTGTAGTTCCGATTTTAAAAAATGGAGCGCTGGTGAAAGCGGATGTAGAAAAGGATATGATATGATGTTGTTTAATAAACTTCGTTGTGTGTTCCAATATCAATAAGAAGAATAATCTCTTTCTCTTTTTCCTTTTGAATGGAAAATATGATACGACAATCATATCCACATGAACAAGCAAACAAGCCCAACAAATTACCACTCAATTTGTGAGTTTTAAGATTCCCGGCGAAAGCATCTTTCTCAAGCCACTTCAGTGATCGGTCTATTGCCTTTTGCAATTCAATATTTTTCTTCGTAAATCTTTTATAGAATTTCTCAAATGACTTGCTTGTAACAAGTTTCCGGTTAGGCATTATGGTTAAAGTGAATGAAGGTGGCAGATAAGTTCCCGGGAAGAATAAACCTTTGATTTACCACGCTTATAATCAGTAAGTGACTTCTTTGCGTTTTGACTTATTTCTTTTCTCCGTTCTTCAATCTGTCTTTTACTGATAATTTCTACCAGCATTTCTCTGGTTGCGTAATCCAACTGCATTATTTCGTCAAGCACTTTATCAACTGAAGTAAACATGCAAATGATTTTTACAAAAGTATTTAAAATTAATGAGACTGTCAGTTAATAGCTATAGTTCCGATTTTGAAAAATGGGGCGCTGGTGAAAGCGGATGTAGAGAAAGATATGATATAAAGGATTGAAGTCCCCTGATTGATTTTGGTATCAAAGAGCGTAATTTTGGGAATCAAATATATCGTTCATGCTTATTATCCTCATCTTCTTTATAGCACATTGGTATCTGTCGCTTTTTACTCAGTCTTTTTTTCTTCATCGCTATTCGGCGCATGGAATGTTCTCCATGTCTAAACGCATGGAAAAAGTATTCTTTATTCTTTCAGGTATTTTTCAGGGGTCATCTTACCTGAGTCCGAAGGCTTATGGTATTATGCACCGTATGCACCATGCTTATGCGGACACTGAAAAAGATCCACATTCTCCGAAATACACAAGAAATCTTTTTGACATGATGTGGAAGACAAAAAAGATTTACACTGATATTCTTTACGACAGGATGACGGTTGAAGCTAAGTTTACAAAGAATATCCCACGTTGGGATGCAGTAGATAAATTCTTTGACTTATGGGGAACACGCATTGCATGGGGAGTCCTTTATACTGCGTTTTATATTGCATTCGCTCCAAGTGTGTGGTGGTTTTTATTGCTGCCTGTTCATTATGTGATGGGTCCGGTTCATGGAGTGATTATCAACTGGTTTGCACATAAGTATGGCTACATCAATTTCAAATTAAATGACACGGCTAAAAACCTGTTGCCGTTTGATTTTCTGATGTGGGGCGAATCATATCACAACAATCATCACCAGTACGGTGGCAGGGCAAACTTCGGAGTAAAATGGCATGAATTCGATCCGATGTATCCGGTTATCCTGCTGTTGGATAAATTAAAATTAATTAAGCTGAGGAGAAACAACGACCTGAATTATATGGCGTAAAATCCAGGGTGTTACAGCTCATTCCCCATATTTTCAACTATGAAAGAAAGTAATTTGAAACGGATGATGCAAATCATTGATGAAGTATTTGATACACGCAACGATCCGCAGCAAATACAGATTAGTGAAGATGTAAGGGAAAGACTTCTAAAAATTCACCCTGCAGTTTTTTCAGAATACAATGAAGGAAACGGTCCGTGTATTTGGACGCTGTTGATTCCCACTACCGAAGCAATCATGAATTTGTTTGTAACAAAGAAAATAACGGAGCAAGAACTGTTTGAGCGAACAGAATCCGAAACGAAATACGATGCCATTTATTTATGTTCCGCTATCACACTACCTGAGTATCGTGGAAAAGGAATGACCTGCAGAATGTGTATGGACACAATTAACAAAATCCAAAAAGATCACTCTATAAAATACTTATTGGTGTGGCCATTTACTACACAGGGAAATCAGTTAGCCGAAAAATTAGCTACTAAAACAAATCTAATTTTGAAAAGACGGGAAGTGTAACACTTCCCTGGGTTATTCTTCAATAATTTCTTTTGGAAAATAACTGAAGAAAAATATTTCTCCTGTATCAATCCTAAAATTTCTCAAACTTCAGATGCGTCGCTTCTTCCCCTGCCGTGCGGATGTTCAGGATATAAGTCCCCTGCGCCAGTGAGCCGATGTCGAAACTCAAATGATTCTGTCCCGGGCTGAATACTACCGTCTGAACAAATATTTCCTGCCCGATAATATTGGAAATGGAAACGGTTACACTCCGTTCATCGGGAGAAGTTACTGTGTAATGTAACTGGTCAGTTGCCGGATTGGGATATACTGCTGACTGTAACAGCCCACTATCGCCAAAGTCAACCGCTCTTATGTCCGAATAGGTATAGCTGCCGTCTTCATCCACCTGCCGCAACCGGTAATAGATTGTTCCTGTTTTCCCGGCAGCATCATCCGTAAAGGAATACTGATGTGTTACAGTAGAAGTGCCGTTGCCTTTCACCACACCGATCTGGTTGAAAACAAGTTCATCTCCTGCGGTGGATGAGGCGCTTTCCACCTCGAACCGGTCATTATTTATTTCAGTAGCCGTAGTCCACTGTAACAGCGCCGCTAAACCATTATTTACTTTATCCGCGGTAAACGAAACCAACTGAATCGGTAAGGGAACCCCCTCCAGTTGAAGCGCACCAATGGTCGGCGGGTCCTGCCGTGTGTCACCCGCATAATCTATGGTAATACCTGAAATAGCTACCCCCTGTTCCTTAATGTAAGTATTATTGGTGGAACTGGCGTTATCCAGATGCAAATCCACACTGGAACTGTTACCGGTAGCATCCACAAAGTCGGGCGTTACCTGCTGGCTGTTGGCATCCATTCCTGATGCTGTCTGCCAGTTGGCAAGAGTGGTGTAATCAGTGCTGTTGAACGACCCTAACACGCCTCCCGTGCCATCTGCTTCCAGCACATTGTAATCAGAAGCTGTACTCGTGTTGGCGGGAAGCATAATGCCGTAATGAGTACCGGAGCCGCCTGAATTAGTCCGCGCATTATAGAAAATATTGTTTTTGATGTTCTCCGTATTCGGCGGAGTGGAAGTAATAGCGGTTTCCCGTTTGAATGCTGCTGTAACAGCCGAGCCCGAAATGTTGGTGCCGCCGATATACACCGTATTAAAATAAATCTGCTGCGCCTTAGGGTTAAAGTTTTCAGAATTGATAAGGATACCGGTAAACGCATATCCCGCCCCTATACTGTTCCCTGATCCATCAATACCGAGGCGGATAAGGTTATTCTGATAAGCGCCCACGCTGCTGCGGTCAATCTGAATACCGTTGATTTTTGCCGTGCCGGAAGTAGAAGCGGTTAAACTGTGAACAAAGTTGCGGTCCACCAATGTCTCACTGGTGCTGGTGCTTGTTCCGCTGAAATAAATACCGTTCACCTCTACATCTCCCGAAGCAGAAGTGTTGGAAAGGGAATGAATAACATTCTGCGAAATAATTTGATCTGAAGCGGTAGAAAGATCAGAGATACCAATCACCGATGCATCTTCGCCTCCGGCAGTATTACCGCTGGCAGTGCTGAGGTTATAGATAGTGTTGCCGGTAATTTGCTCTACTGCTCCTGAAAAAGTTACAATCCCTCTTATCTCTCCGTTGTCGTCAGTGCCTGCATAATTATTCTGCAGGTTGGCAATGGTGTTGTTGGAAATAACATCGGTGCCAGAACCGGATCCTATCTCAATGCCGTGTATCCGCTGAGTGTTGTATGTGCCCGTGCTTGCCGTAGATGCCTGAACGCTGTTGGCGGTAACCGTGCTGCCGATTAAGTTGTTCGTAATGGTTAAACTGTTGGCAGGCGTATAAATACCGAAGAAGCTGCTGGAGATGGAAGTACTCGCTCCCGCCACTGTAACAGAACCAATCGTGTTGTAAGCGATTTTATTACTCTTGGAGCCAACTGCACTTGCGAAAATAATACCATAGCTTCCCGCTCCGTCTGTATTGGTGGTAATGGTTATGGATCCGGTGCCCGTAGCGCTGCCGATAACATTTCCCGTTCCGGTAGTGTTGCCGATGTTAATGTCACCATCGCTGGCGTAAATACCCGCCCAGATTCCGGGATAAGACAGGGAAGAATTATTCTGACAGGTCCAGTCTATATTGGCAATAGTGTTATTCAATACGCTGCTGGTAACAGAGCCGGAACCTTCATAAGTATCAATAAAAATACCGGTGAAAGTATTGTTCTGGGTGCCGCCTACTGTCCATGCGCTGCCGCCCGCATCCACCGTACTGCCGCCAATGCTGTTGCCCGTTACCTGAAAATTATTCCCGTCAGAAATATTGCCGATATAGATAGCGTAAGTGGTGGTAGAGGAAGTAGGTGTTCTTGTAGCGGTTTGGTAAAAGTCGTTATCCGTAATATCCCAGTCGGAGTTGTAATCTGTAATGTTGATGCCGATGGAAGTGCCGCTGGCTTGAAAGAAGTTAAAGAACTCATTGTTGGAAAGGGTGTTGTCGCTGTTGAGTTTACCTGTAGTACCTGCCGCATAAATCAACTCACGCGGGGTGGTGGAGCCATCTCTCAACTGGGAGTGTTCAATGGTATTGTTGCTGTTACCATTGGTTCGCGTACTCGTGGAAAAGCGGACAACGCCTCTGTAAGTATCATTGGTAGAATTATTGACTCCTGTTATCACCACATATCGGAAAATATCATGCTGCGCCTCATTCACAAACTGAATGGCATTTCCCTGACTGTAAGTATTGGCAATGGTAAAATTTCGAGATGTGCCACTGCCGCCTTGCCTGCCATCAAAGATGATATACTTCACATGGTTCAGGTTCACGGTTTGGGCGGTGCCGGAAGTAAGTGTTACAGTAGCGCCGCTTGCCGGTCGGAAGGTGATGGTGTTGGTAGCAGAAACCCCGGTTACCGCTGTCAGTTCTATGGACTCGTTGTAAGTGCCGGATGCCACCTCAAACACTACCGCTCCGCCCACGCCTGGACCGTTGAAATAAGTATTGTCGTCAGAGCGCGTACCGGTCAGCAGGTCGGAAACCGCATCGGCAAAAGTTTTGTAATTCGTGCAACTGGCTGAAGCGCTTGGGTTAATGGTGTAAGTGCCGGACAACGGACCGGTGCAGTTACTCGACACGCCTGTTACAGCTACATCTTTTTGTGTGGCGCCCGTGCTGGTGTTAGTTACATTGCCGCTGTGCGAGCCGGCGACTGAGGGATTGTAGCGCACCTCTATGGTTTTAGTGGAAACCGTTCCACCGCTTGGCGTAAACGACACACTGCTGCCAAATGAACCCACTCCCTGTTCTTTCACCTGAAAATCAGTAGGCGCAGTTACTACTAAGTTTGCCGTGAGGTTTGCCCCTTCTACTGTAAAAGTTTGGGAGGAAGAAGGCGTGCCTGCCGTAGTAACAAACTGCGACAGTGAAGTAGTACTCGCCGTAATCAGCGGAGAAGAGCCGGAACCGTTTTCGTGTGCGCCGATGGTAGTGGGATCCAACCGGTTAGTGCCGTCAATATCTTTGGGAATAGAGGAAGAATATTCTCCTGCGCCAGTCAGCCCGCTGGCAGTGGCTTTCCAGCCCACTCCCGAAGTAAAAGACATGGACGGATTAATATTGAGCGAGTTGGTTTCGCCGGTGGCTGTGGTATAGCTGCTGAAGGTAGTATAGGTCGTGGTTCCGTATTTACCTCTGAAATAGGGGCTTGCATAAGTCCAATAGTAACAGTTGTAATCAATAGCGCTTACTCCGCTGGTATTAGCAATTTCAATAGCAAGTGATGTAGAACTTGTACCATTATTCATAAATACATTATTTTTCACATTAGTACCATCTGAGCTTGTATAGCTTTGGTATGGATAGGTGGAGCTACTCCCCCCTCCGGATATGTAAACTGTATTGTTATAAATATCATAATACTTACTGGTACTTGACTGATAAATACCATAGGCAGAGCCTGTGCTATTATATACCTGAATGGAATTGTTAACAATCAGTGCATTGTTGCCTGAAGTGGAGGCAGAACCATTCAAATAGATTCCATAACTAATTCGTCCCGAACCATCCGTGTAGATATAATTATCCGTAATCTCATGCTTACCCGAGCAGCTATTTATATTCATTCCATAAGTAGCACTATAAGTTTTACTGGTATGAATGGTATTACCTGAAATGGTAACTGCATCCTGATAGTACAAATAAAGCCCGCCTCTGTAGTTGTCTTTAAACTCATTTCCTTCTATGTCAAGTCCTGTTCCGAGAGAGCTGCTGCTGTAATTAGAAACATAAATCCCGTAACTGCCATCTTGCACTTTGCTGTTGGTTAATACAAAATTATTATTGTGATAACTGTTACTGGTTTGGGCAACGTATATGACAGAATAAGCATAAGCAGTATTGGTTGCACTCGATCCATCCATAACACAGTTGGTCACACTTACATTATCGTTGTTGTATCCGGCAGCTAACTCTAAGGCGCTATAACCCGAAGAGCCGGTATAGTCAATCGTCAGGTTGTTAAAGGTAATGTAAGAGCAGCCCTGCAAAGTAATTACATCGGCATTTGTGCTGCTGCTGATAGTTACTAAGGAAGCATCATCATTTTCCGACTGAAAAACAATAGGATTGGCGGAAGTGCCCGTAGCGGTAATAGCAGCTACCGCCGTTCCACCGGCGTAAGTGCCATCGCGGAACTCAAAAGTAACTCCGCCGGTTCCTACGCCGCTACCGTTTAATGCGGTAACAGCCGCCGCCAGTGTGCTGTAATCCGGAGAAGTGCCGCCAATAGTTTTGGTACCGGTCAGTTGAGCCATTGCCGGTTGTAACAGCAACAGGCAGAAAACAATAGCTGACGTTGTAACACTCTTTAATGCTGTTTTTAACCGGGCAAAGTGCGAATCAGCAGGTGCTGTTACAGTAGTATGAAAGTGTATAATTTTCTTCATAAAATAAATTTTAATTATTATTAATAATTCATTAGGTTAATGAACCCCTGCCAATTTACAATATTATATTATAATTAAAAAATAAAGGGTGTATGAATAATTGCAGGGATTACTTATGCCGTAGGCATAAGAGCTTGGTAAAAAACCAATACAGAGACTCTGAAGCGTCCCGAAGGGACGCAACAACCTTCTCGTTCAAGTTATTATCAAGCCTTTGCTCCTGCGGAGCAATATAATTGTTGCTGCAAATATTCATACACCCAAAATAAATTAGTTGAAGAATAAAAATGCGGATTCAAGTTACAAGTGTAGCGAGGTATCCCTCGATAAATGTAGAGATGCTTCCTTCGTCAGAATAAATTGTGTTAGGACTTACGCAAATTAACACAATGATGGGGAAAAATATTAAAAAAAGGGAGAG
>CAYRJA010000007.1:32229-48075 GCA_964424455.1 uncultured Bifidobacteriaceae bacterium | reverse complement strand
ATTTTTAAAAATTTAATTGTCTATTCATTACTGTCGTTCAAGCCTTGCCACTAACTCACAAATATGCGAAACTATTGGAAATTCCAAAAAATATTTTTGTACTAATAACGATATGACAATCAATTTATTTGTCTTTGTTTTTTCACTTTCGTACTTTATATCCGCTTAGATTTTTCTACTTTTGCCTATACAAAATGCGAAAATGAATACAGATACAAATAAATCGTATTCCTTTACTTTAGGTCAGCATAAACAAAAGCCGGTAATATGGATAAGATTTGACTATGATAGTGATAAGATAAAAGCAATTAAACAACAAGGCGCTAAGTGGAGTCAATCCAACCGATGTTGGTATGTAGCAGATAATGCACGTTTCAGAACACTGTTTAAAATGTCACAAAATCCTGTGGGCAAAAGTGTATTGGCTGCCCTGTCAGAAATTAATCAGCAAATATTGAAAGAGTTTATTGAAACGCTTCAGCTTAAATCTTACAGCAAGGCAACTATTAAAACCTACACAAACGAATTTTCACAACTGCTTTATCTTTTAAAGGAGATGCCTGCCTCTGAGATGTCTTATGAACGGTTAAGAAGTTATTTCTTGTATTGTACCAATGAACTGAAATTGTCAGAACACTCCTTACATAGCCGCATCAATGCCATTAAATTTTATTTCGAGCAAGTGTTGAACCGTCCTAAGTTTATGGCTGAAATACCCCGCCCGAAGAAACCTTCTGTTCTGCCAAAGGTTTTTAATCAAAACGAAATTGAAAGAATTTTTTCTGTTACAGTTAACCCCAAACATCTTCTGATGCTGCAATTATGCTATGGAATGGGGCTGCGGGTGAGTGAAATAGTCAATCTGAAAGTTGCGGATATAGACAGCGGACGAATGCAGGTGCTGATACAATCTGCCAAGGGCAAAAAAGATCGTTATGTTACACTTCCTGATTCTGTGCTGAAAAGTTTGAGGGATTACTACCAAGCTTATAAACCCAGAGAGTACTTGTTTGAAGGACAGTACGGAGGTCAATATTCCATACGCAGTACTCAATTGATTTTTAAGTCTGCCATGAAGAAAGCCAAAATCAGAAAGAAGGTAGGCATTCATGGACTAAGGCACAGCTACGCCACTCATCTGCTGGAATATGGTACGGATGTTTCGTTCATTCAAAAATTATTGGGGCATAACAATATCAAAACAACTCTTCTCTACACTCATGTATCGAAAGCGGATATCGGAAAAATTAAGAGTCCGCTGGATAATTTGGCTAAACAGGAAAAGAAGAAATAGATTAGGACTCTGCCGCTACAATTCTTTCGTAAAAATCTTTTCGGTGTTACAGTTGTATAAATTAATAAGTATGGGAAACAGTAGTAATGGAAGATACAGTATTGATCGCTTAACTAATTTTGTCATAAATCTATTTTATGAAACAGCTTATTAAAGACTATGCAGCTTACAACCTTTGGGCAAATACTAAAATGACATCTTTCATTTCAGCAATCTCAGAGGAGATGATGAACGCACCTGTGAAAAGCAGTTTCACTTCTCTTATGAAAACGATTGAACATATCAAGGGAGCAGAACAGGTTTGGGCGCTGCGTTTGACAGGAACAAGTCTTGATAAAATACCCGTTAAGAATAATGAAATGACTAAAGAAGAATTTTGCAGAGAGTGGATAGCTGTTTCAGCTTCATTGGTAAAATATGTTGAAGCACAGGATGCGGCAGTATTTGAAAAGACAATTCACTATAAAAACACAAGAGGCGATTCAGTTCAAAATAAAGTGTATGAAATGCTTATGCACTGTTTCAATCACAGCACTTATCACCGCGGACAAATTGTTACAATACTTCATCAGTTGGATTTTACGGCGATCAGTTCAACTGATTTGATTACTTATTACAGAAGTAAATCGAGAGTATGAGGTTATGTATTTGCCTTTGATGCTCTGTTGCGGAGCAAGTGGTCGGCTAATACGATGGCAGCCATAGCTTCCACAATAGGCACAGCGCGGGGCAATACGCACGGGTCATGCCGCCCTTTTGCAGCAAGTGTTACAATTTCATCTTTGCTGTTTACTGTTTGTTGCTCTTTTACTATGGTGGCTGTAGGTTTAAACGCAACATTGAAATAAATATCCATGCCGTTAGAGATGCCTCCCTGAATTCCTCCGGAATGATTTGTTACAGTAGAAATTTTTCCTTCTTTCGATTCAAATTCGTCATTGTGCTGAGAACCGGTGAGTGAGGCGCCTGAAAAGCCACTGCCATATTCAAACCCATGCACTGCATTAATACTTAGCATTGCTTTTGCCAAATCTGCCTGCAACTTGTCGAAAACCGGCTCGCCTAATCCGACAGGGCAATTTTTTACAACACAGGAAATAATTCCGCCAAGTGAGTCTCCTGCCTTTTTTATTTTCTCAATTAACTCAATCATTTCTTTTGCTGTGTTCCCATCGGGGCAACGAACAATGTTTGATTCTGTTTTTTGCTGAATATTTTTCAATTCGTTGTCTGTAACAGGCAAAGAAATGGCTGCTTTCAGTTTTCCTATCTGTGTTACATAAGCAGCAATGAATACAGAATTTTGCTGTAACAGTTGTTTGGCTACTGCTCCTGCGGCTACCGCTGCCGCCGTTGCCCTTGCTGACGAGCGACCGCCGCCCCGATGGTCGCGGATTCCATATTTATGAAAGTAAGTGTAATCCGCATGAGAAGGGCGGAAGGTATCTTTCATATTGTCATAGTCACCCGGGCGGTGATCTTCATTAGGAATAAGAAGTGTTACAGGTGTTCCTAAAGTTTTCCCTTCGTAAATTCCTGAAAGAATTTTTACAGTGTCGCTTTCCTTTCGCTGTGTAGTGATGTGTGACTGTCCCGGTTTTCTCCTGTCTAAGTCTTGTTGAATTAACTGCATATCTACTGTTAATCCTGCAGGACAACCGTCAATCACCGCGCCTACAGCAGCGCCGTGCGACTCACCAAAAGTGGTTACTCTGAATATCCGGCCGAAACTGTTTCCTGCCATTGTGATTATTTGCGGCTAAGTTAATATTTCGTTTGCAGCTAACAGGCAAAAAGAAATCCGTAAGGTATCTTTGTAGAAAATTTACTTATGTCAAAGATTAAAACACCGGGTGAAACGGTTACTGAAATGACAGAGCTGGTTCATCCTAATCATACCAATATACTTGGCAACCTTCATGGAGGTCAGCTACTGTACTGGATGGACATCTGTTCTGCCATCAGCGCCACAAAGCATTGTAAAGCAACGGTTGTTACAGCATCAGTGGATAATGTGTCTTTCAAAAATCCTATTCTGCTGGCAGACCTCGTTACCATTCGGGCAAAAGTTACCCGCACGTTCAATACTTCTATGGAAGTGTACATTGAAGTGTGGGCAGAGCACATGCCTAACTTAGAGAAGATAAAAACACATGATGCCTATTACACTTTTGTTTCGTTAGATAAAAACGGCAAACCTACTCCTGTGCCTCCTATAGTTCCTCAGACCGACGAAGAAGTAAGATTATATAATGGCGCTATCAGCAGAAGACAAGTACGATTGGTTTTAGGTGGAAGAATGAAAGTGGAAGACGCAAAAGAACTGAAAGATCTGCTGAACAATCTTTAGTTCTTAATATCCTAATCTGTTTATTTCTGCCAGACCTTGTTGCGTTTCTGCATTGTTTGGATTGAGTTGCAATGACTTTTCCCAATACCTTTTTGCCTTTACATAATCTTTTGACACAAAGTAAGCGCCACCTGCCGAATACCATATTCCCGCATCTGTAGAATCAATAGATAAAGCTTTCTCCATATTGGCAATTGCTTCAGTGTATTTTCCTTGTCTGCCAAAATCACTGGCAATGTTTACATACTTATTGGCAAGCGATGTAAAGAAAGGTTTGTCAATTTTGTTGTCGGGGAATTTTTCACGGGTTAATTTTAGCTGTGCTTCTGCCTTCTCATAATCCGGATACATGATATAAGTGTTTGCAATATTCAGATAGGGATAAAGCCAATCCGGATTTATTTCTTTAGCACGGTTCAGATATTTTAATGCAAGGTTTAAGTCAGTCATTCGTTTCTGTTCGTCTTTCTCCTCTCTTGCAATTTCGGTGAGATTCATTCCGGCGTTGTTATTAGCCAGAGCGCTGTTGGGTACTACTGTAACATCATGTATCCAGAGCGTAGCATCATTCTTCCAGTCTTTGTTTCTGCTGAATGTTACAGTAAAGCAGGTAATTAAAAGAATTCCGGTTACAGAATAAAAAACATATCTTCTGTTTCGAATGGAAGAGATTTTCCCTATGAAAAACAAAATCAGAAAAGCAATCACCATCACAACACCCAGTGAAGAATGATAGAGCAATCTTTCACCCATTGTAGCGCCTATATCCATTACAAGATTGGAAACAAGAAAAAGAAAACAGAGATAGAACAACAAAGCAAAGGCAAGCGGATGTTTTTTCTTCAACAAGATAACTGTAACAGCAATCATCCCTGTATAAATCAGAATAGATAACCATACACTGACATCATTAAAACTTTTGTAAGGAATGGTATTGTATCCGTAATCAGCAGAAAGAGGATAGGGGATGAGTAATAATACGAGTTCTTTGAGCAGCACAAATATTTTGGTAGCCCACTTTTCTGCGGCAGTGGCAAGTATGTAAGGATTGTTAAGTATTTCTGTGCTTTGAGTACTGTTTATCCCGACAGACGAAACCCGGATTATAAAATAGACTATAAAAACGGCTAAGTAAGGTAAAGCCGCAGTTACAGCAGGTTTTAGTTTTTCGTTTCTGAAAAGATAAAGTGAAACCGGTATCAGCAACAGAAGTGTTACAGCATATTCTTTGGCTAATAAAGCAAGAAAGAAGTAAACTAAGCCGGATATAAGGGATGACCGCTTCTTGTTTTCCGAGTATCTGAAAACACTGATAAAAGTGAGCGTGATAAAGAGCAGCGACAGTATTTCATCACGGCTTTTAATATTAGCCACTACTTCTGTATGAATCGGATGAATGGTGAAAAGCAGCACGGTGAAAAATGCGAGCAGTGAATTGCCCCGAAAAATATATTTTGAGAATAGCTGTAACAGAAAGAAAAGAGAAAGCGCATAAAGCAAAACATTAATAAGATGACGCACCACAGTGCCGCCGCCGAAAAATTGCTGGTCAATTGCAAAAGTGGCAATGGACAAAGGGCGGTATCTTCCGCCGGACAACAGATTGCTATCCGTTGTTTGCTTGATTAAACTCTCATAAATATCTGAGCTGAAAATATGCGGCAGTCCGCTGATACCTTTAGTAATAGAAGGATTCATCAGTATGACATATCTGTCATCCAGCGCATATTCGTTGGATAAAGTATTGATGTAAAAAACAATTCCTGTTACAACAATCAGTATCCACTGAATGTGAAATGACGGCATTTGAAAAATAGAATGATCAATCCTTTTTTTGGATATATTTTTTTCCGGCTGTCTGATAGGTTTCTTTGTCATAACCTGATGTAATGATACAAATGTTTTATAAAATCTTAATCAACAAATAAAATATGTAAACGGTTTAAAGAGTAAGAATAAGTAATAGGGTGATAAGTTGTTAAAGTATTCTTTGTATTTATTGTTAATGTTGCATAAGATTTTATTAAAAACCCTCTCTTATATGAATACAAATCTGATGCTTAGAGAAAATTCTTTAAAAGGACAAACCATTATTGTAACAGGCGGTGGTACAGGGTTAGGTAAGTCAATGACAGAAAGTTTTCTGATGCTGGGCGCTAATGTGGTTATTGCAAGCAGACGGAAAGAAGTTCTTGACGAAGCGGCTGAAGAACTAAATAAGAAAACAGGAGGAAATATATTTCCTGTAGTGTGTGATGTCAGGAAATATGATGAGGTGGAAAAGATGTTGGAACTTTCTGTCAATCGCTTTGGAAGTGTAACAGCGCTTGTCAATAATGCTGCGGGAAATTTTATTTCACCGACAGAAAACCTTTCTACAAAAGCGTTTGATGTGGTTATTGATATAGTGCTGAAAGGCACTTGCAACTGCTCACTCACTCTTGGAAAATACTGGATTGAGAATAATATTCCCGGAAGAATGTTGAACATAGTGGTGGCTTATGCATTCACCGGCAGTGGTTATGTGGTTCCATCTGCTGCTGCCAAAGGCGGAGTGTTGGCGCTGACTCGTTCACTTGCTGCGGAATGGGGCAAGTACGGTATCCGGACGAATGCAATTGCACCGGGATATTTTCCTACAGAAGGGGCATGGGAGCGGTTATTCCCTGAAGAAGTGAAGCAGTACTTTGACTTAATAAAAAGAGTACCGCTGGGCAGAGTAGGTGACCATTCTGAACTTGCTAATCTTGCCACTTATCTTGTCTCTGACTTTTCTTCTTTTGTAAATGGCGAAGTAGTGGTTATTGATGGCGGCGAATGGGTGAAGAGCGCAGGTATGTTTAGTGAAATGGAAAATGTTCCGAAAGAGATATGGGAAAATATGAAGCGAAAGCGGAAATAAAATTGTTACAACTTGCAGGCGCAGGTATGAACTGAACAATAAAAAAATATTCTTCTACATTAGTGCGCTATAAATTTCAGACATTGAAAGAGAAAATTGATTTATTAGAAGAGAAAATTGCAACGGCTCAATTAGGCGGAGGAAAAAAAAGAATTGAGGCACAGCACAGCAAAGGAAAATTAACCGCACGCGAGCGTATTCACTTTCTTCTTGATGAAGGTTCTTTTGAAGAAATCGGTATGCTGGTCACTCATCGTTCACATGATTTTGGAATGCATAAAGAACAATATCTCGGTGATGGAGTGGTTACCGGTTATGGAACTGTAAACGGAAGATTGGTATATGTTTATTCGCAGGATTTTACCGTTTTTGGCGGTTCGCTGAGTGAAACTCACGCTGAAAAAATTGTACGGTTAATGGAACTGGCGCTTAAAAACGGAGCGCCTGTTATTGGATTAAACGATAGTGGCGGCGCAAGAATACAGGAAGGCGTTGCCTCGCTGGGTGGTTATGCTGATATATTTTATCTGAATACGCTGGCTTCGGGAGTGGTTCCGCAAATCAGCGCAATCATGGGACCTTGTGCAGGCGGCGCTGTATATTCTCCTGCAATAACCGACTTCATCATCATGGTGGAAGGAACCTCTTACATGTTTGTAACAGGACCGAATGTGGTAAAAACTGTAACACACGAAGAAGTAACATCTGAAGAATTGGGCGGGGCTTCTACTCATTCTACCAAGTCAGGTGTAACACATTTTACGGCAGCCAATGAAATTGATTGTATTGAACAGATAAAAAAACTATTGAGTTATGTACCTCAAAACTGTGAAGAGCCGGCGCCGGTATATGCACACAACAATGACGAACATATAAGCATTGACCTTACTGATATCATTCCAGTTAATCCCAATCAACCCTATGATATTAAGGGAGTGATTGAAGGAGTTGTGGACAATGGAAGTTTCTATGAAGTACATAAAAATTTTGCAGAGAATATAGTGGTTGGTTTTGCAAGGTTGAATGGACGGAGTATCGGTATTGTGGCTAATCAGCCGGCTGTACTTGCCGGTGTGCTGGATATAAAAGCATCTGTTAAAGGAGCAAGGTTTGTTCGCTTTTGCGATTCGTTCAATATTCCATTGCTTGTGTTTGAAGATGTGCCCGGTTTTATGCCCGGAACCGATCAGGAATGGAACGGAATTATAATGAACGGAGCTAAACTACTTTTTGCCTTTTGCGAAGCAACCGTTCCGCGTGTTACAGTTATTACACGCAAGGCTTATGGTGGCGCTTATGATGTGATGAACTCCAAACATATCGGAGCCGACATGAATTATGCATGGCCCAGTGCGGAGATTGCAGTAATGGGTGCCAAAGGTGCTGCGGAAATAATTTTCAAAAAAGAAATTCAGGCAGCAGAAGACAAAACAAAAAAATGGCAGGAGAAAGAGAATGAGTACATGGATAAGTTTGCTAATCCTTACGGCGCTGCTTCACGCGGATTTGTAGATGAGGTCATCAATCCTAATGATACCAGAGCTAAGCTGATGAAGACATTTGCAATGCTTGAAAACAAAGTAGATAAATTACCTAAGAAAAAACATGGAAATATTCCACTCTGAACAGGTTATTCATTCATAACAAACAGTATTAATATATTTTTATAGCAGGAAGAAATTTTTTGTTTTGATAAGGCAAATTTTCAAACGAATACTCGAGTTCACTCTTTTTGGAAATATTTTTATTTCTTTTTGTGCTGTATGTATATTGTGGGAAACAGATTTGCTCCTTGATAAACCCATTCGTATGGATGGGTTGGCGTGGATGGTTTTCTTTTCTACTCTTTTTATTTATTCCGCTCACCGGTTGCTGGCTATCCGGAAAATTCCCAGAGAAACTCGCGGGTATATTTTGCAATGGACAAAAAGTAATTCCTTTTTTATGTTTATGATGATGCTCATTGGAGGAGGCGGGGCGCTGAATGCAGTATTTCATCTTCAATCAAATACACAATTAGCCATACTGCCTCTCGGTGCAGTTTCGTTGTTGTATCAATTGTCTGTTGTAAGAATAGGAGGAAAGCTTCGCAGCTTACGGAATATAGGAATGTTAAAAGTATTTTGGGTAGTAATGGTCTGGACAGTTGTAACAGCCGTCCTTCCTGTCTTTGAATACGGTGGAGATTGGACAAACCCTTCAGTTTACCTGATTATTCTGAAAAGAATATTCTTTATTTTCTCAGTCTCAATCTGCTTTGATTTACGCGATGAAATTTATGACAGAGCGGAAGGATTGAAAACCATTCCGGTAATATTTGGTGAAGCAATCACAAAGAAACTGTACTGGTATTGCATGTTGGGAAGTATTGCTGCAGGAATAGGTCTGTTTTTTACTTATGGAAATTACGACTGGGGTGTTTTGGCTGCTATTGTCATCGGCGCTGTGATGAGTTATCAATTGATGTTGAAAGCAAGACTGTTTACTTCTGAATATTATTATCCATTAGTAGTTGACGGACTGTTACTGTTACAGTTTATATGGATTTTATTTGGTAAATAGATTATACAATTACTCCTTATGTCCGGCAAGTTATTTTTTTGTGCTACTGATGAAACTACTGTTACGGATTAAAAGTAAGCTCGGAAGGTGATATAGTCTTGAGCGTCCTTTTTACAGGTTTGCTTTTTTTCTTTCGGGTGATAGTATCTCTTTCGTGTAAGGTAAGCAGCGGAACAGATGAATAATAAATCATCTTTTTTGTAACACTACCTGTACCTGTCAGTATGTCAATAATATTTTTCTTTCGGGTAAACATCACTAACCAATTCGATTTTTGCCGGCGAATGAACAGACTGATACCTTCACTTATTTCTTCATGGTTTATTGTGGCAGTAGAAATCTTTTTGTATCCGGTTTGCCGCCGAACTTTCTTTGTAAGCTCTGTCAGTTTGCTTTCCGATGATGACACACTTTTATTAATATTCAGAAGAGTTATTTCAGCTTTATTTTTCTTGGCTATTGGAATAATCCGTTTTACACGGGAAAGATTACCGGCTGACATATCAGTAGCATAAGCAATATTTTTTACTCCTCTGTATCTTGCTTTATGTGGTACAGCAAGTGTCATACAGGGAGCATCGCGGACAATTCGCCATGCATTGCTTCCAAACAAAACAGTGCGGCGGAAACTTTTCCCCTTTTCCCCAATTACAATCAGATCTGCTTTTTTCTCTTTTGCTACAGAGCAGACAATTGAAGAAGCATCGCCGGCTCTGAGCACAGGAGTTATTTTCACTTCTTTATTTCTCCGTTGCATTCTTGCAACATATTTATTCAGTTCAACAGATGTGGAATCGTAAATGTACTTGTAGTTTAATGGAGCGCCGCCTGTCATACTGTCTAATTCCATCATCTGAAAAGCATGAAGCAGATAAATTTCAGCTTTAAATTCCTTTGCGAGAGCAATGCCATATTTACAGGCATTGTCAGCAGCTTCTGAAAAATCAGTTGCAATCAAAATGGTTTTCATAGCGTAGAGTTTTATTGTTTATAGTTTATTGTCGGTCGTTTACTTCATCATAGTCAAGGGTATCATCACCTATGTTCGTTTTTTTTACATAGTTGCCTTCTGCTTTATCGTAATAATATTCTTCATTTGATTCATCTTCTTTGTAAATAGAGTTACTCTCCTTTTTTCTTGTAGGTTTTTTAGAAAGAGTTTTTTTACTTTCTTTAGAACTTGTCTTGCTGATTTTTATATTCCTTTTAGTAGTCATAACTGAAAAAATTATTAACAGATGAATAATTGCCAATATACCATGTATTGCTTTAAGTAAAAATGATTAAAGTCATTTTCTTTTTTAATATCAACAGATGAAGAATAAAACAACGTTTTCCGTTTTCAAACTGTCTTTTCTTTGGGTATGATTTATTTTCAATTTCAGATTTTATAAATACAGTAAAGAAATAACAACTAAGTTTTTAATTTGCATACATGAAACGACTTAAAAAAATCCTTCTCTGGCTATTGATTATAGCAGCATTGTGTTACACTGTAACAACATTAACAGGAAAAAACTTTATTTACAAAGCGCTGCTGTACAATTTTGCCGGTATAGATGATTATAAAATCTTTAACAATCATATAATAGAAACTGCTATCCCACAACCTATTCCTGTTTCAGTTAATTATAATAAAATACAGTTAGGAGATTCATTAGAGAAGCAGATTACGGATATAAAGACAGTGGCATTTCTTGCGATACAAAATGATTCAATCCTATATGAAAAATATTGGAACGGATATAGCGACAGTTCTCTGTCCGGAGCGTTTTCTATGGCAAAATCTTTCGTCAGTACATTGATTGGCATTGCCATTCAGGAAGGGAAAATAAAATCATTAGACGAACCGGTTGGCGATTTTCTACCCGAATTTAAAACTGATGAAGAACTAACTATTCGTGATTTAATGACTATGTCGAGCGGAAGTAATTGGGATGAGAGTTATTCAAATCCCTTTTCTGTTACAACGGAATTATACTATGGTTCTGATATTTACAAAACAGCCACAGGTGTAAAAATTGTAAAGACTCCCGGAACAGAATGGCGTTACAAAAGCGGTGATACTCAGTTGCTCGGACTGATTCTGGAAAAAGCTACGGGAAAATCATTGAGTGAATATGCAAGTGAGAAACTATGGCAGCCGATGGGGGCAGTACATTCAGCGCTTTGGAGTATTGATAAAAAAGGCGGAGATGAAAAAGCATATTGCTGTATCAACTCTAATGCACGCGATTTTTCCCGGCTTGGCTTGCTTTACTTGCATAAAGGAAACTGGCATGGTAAACAGATTTTAGATACTTCGTTTGTAAACCTTTTTACTTCTCCATTAGATATAAAAGATGAAGACGGAAAAACGGTTGACTACTATGGGTATCAATGGTGGATATTGCCTGACAGAAAAGGAGTATTTTATGCAAGAGGAATTTTGGGACAATACATTATCGTTGTACCTCAAAAAAATGTAGTGATGGTACGGCTGGGTAAATCAAGAGGAACAGAAGTTAATAATTCTTACTCTGAAGTTTACCAAATGACAGATTGGGCATTAAAAAATCTGAAAGACTAAAACTGAAGTAGTGATAAAAGACATTGAGATGGACAAGGTGGAGGATCTGGCTATGGCAGTCGTCCCTGATGGGGATGATAAAAGTGAAAATCCGGGATGGATAGTTTACTTGGTGAATCTGAAAAATGATCCAATTGACGGAGTAATTGTTGCTTCAATGGGTTATGGAAATCTTGAAGGAAAGCAGGTGAAAACATCCACACTGCGGCAGTTTTTCGAACGCATCAATGGCAACGCTTTTGTAAAAGTTGAATTGATTGAGAAAAAACTAATTGCTTTGAACAATGAGTTTTGGGTAAGCTTTTGGTATAAAGGAAAGATGTTTGACAAACGATATGTATTTGTTACAGACAGTATTACTTCCGAAAATCTTACCGAAGTTCCTGTGTTACAGAAAAGAGGAGTAATGATAAAATAGTTCTGTCACATATTCCAGTTGTTTTAGTAGATTATTTTATTCCTATGGTTGAAAACAGGACTTTATACTCTGATATGTTTAGGAAGTAGTTTATTACTTTTGTCCGAAATAAATATTCAAATGACACTTCGACACGATTGGACTATAGAGGAAATAAGTGAAATCTATCATCGTCCTCTTCTTGATTTAATCTATGATGCTGCAACTATTCATCGTCAGAATAAAAACTATGCAGAAGTACAGGTCAATAGTTTAATATCTATTAAAACAGGAGGATGTTCAGAGGATTGCAGTTACTGTTCTCAATCTGTAAGTAATCACACGAATATAGAAGTTCAGGCGCTAATGAAAACAGATGAAGTCATTAAGATGGCTAAAGAAGCAAAGGGGAATGGCGCTACCCGCGTGTGCATGGGAGCAGCATGGCGTGAAGTTCGTGATAACAGAGATTTTGACAGGATACTGGAGATGGTTCGTGAAGTAAATGGTATAGGAGTAGAAGTTTGTTGCACATTGGGTATGCTCACCTACGAACAGGCAAAAAAATTAGCTGATGCCGGACTATATGCTTACAACCATAATCTGGATTCATCAGAAGAATATTACAATAATGTAGTTACTACAAGAACTTATGAAGACCGGCTGAATACAATTAAGAATGTTCGTAAAGCAGGTATAACCGTTTGTTCAGGAGGAATTATAGGACTTGGAGAAAAAGTGGAGGACAGAATAGAGATGTTACAGGTATTCAGTAATATGGAACAACATCCTGAATCTGTGCCTATCAATGCATTGGTTGCAATTGAAGGAACTCCATTAGAAAGTCAAGAACCTGTTCCGTTTGATGACATGGTTCGTATGGTGGCTACTGCAAGAATCATTATGCCCGAAACGGTTGTTCGTATTTCTGCAGGCAGATTAGAAATGACAGTGGCAGAGCAGGCATTATGTTTTATGGCAGGTGCGAATTCAATTTTTGCAGGGGATAAATTACTGACTACTCCCAATCCGGGCTTCAAAGATGACAATGAAATGTTCCGTATCCTTGGACTTACTCCGCGTAAAGCTTTCAAGAAGGAAGAGCAAAATACAGAAGCAGTAAATTAACTGTAAAGTTGATTTTAACTTGAAGTCGCAGATGATATTCCGGTAAATGTATAAACAATCCGAGTATCTGATATTGTATTTTCCTATTGAAACTTACTCTCAGAACCTCGGGCAATAAATCTTCTGATTGTTCTGTTTACAGATGCCTGTATATTGAATGCTTAGTTCGGGACCTCCGCGGCTGCTGCTTGCAGAAGAGAGGGATGAAATGTTTACATCGTAGCTAATTCCGAAAGTAAATCCGCCGACATCTAATTTCGTTGCTAAGATTATAGCATCACTGGATGTACCTGTATAATTATCGCCAACAATACGGTAAAAAGGACCAACATAAAAATTAGTGCCGCCAAGTGCAGTATTTTTTTTCTCTTCAAGAATAAATTTAACAAGTGTACCCGCTTCTGTTTCAAACGAAGGACCTTGCATCATGCCAATCAAATATGGAGTAAGAGCAACCTTAGGCGCCATCCTGAATTCTAACCCCGCATGTCCTACAAATTTTGTGTATAGATTATCGGGTGTTGCTTCCAATAGCGCAACATTTGCGCGGTTCACATGGAACACAGAAAAACCTAAAAACTGATTACTCTTTTTAGTGCGCTGATTGATGTGATACCATAAAAATCCGGCAGCAGCATCTACATACGAAAATTTAGTTGAAGCAAGGGTTTGTTGAGGTCCGGTAAGCATACCATCAATATACTGGCTTCCCCATGTAAGTAATGTCAGATTGAGATGACGCTGTGTGTAAGAGAGTTGTAAGCCAGCCGAAACAAAATAATCCCGATCTCTTGAAAGACCGATATTGTAGGAAAGTGAGCCGGAAAAAGTATTAGTTGTAAATTCAGATGAACCTGCCTGATCGCTTAATGCGTGTAACCCGATACCGATACGGTTGTAGTCACCGGATTTTGCTGAGAGTTCTATTGAACCTGCACCGGTTCGGTAAGGATTTGAAATAACACTTGCCCATTGATTGCGGTAGTTTCCTGTAAAACGATAGCAGCCATTAAACACACCCGTTAGTGCCGGATTGAGTGTTAAGGGCGACATATAGAACTGCGATAGATGGACATCCTGAGCAAACGCTTCATTAAAAATGAAAAAGGTAAAGATGATTAGAAGTTTTTTCATAATGTATCCCGGAGAAAAGAACCAGAGGTAATTAAACGGTTTCAAATTTAATATTATTTCATTCTAATAGTATTTAACTATGTTTTTCATGTAAGCGGCATAAACTGTTTTATGTTTGCATAGTCCATCAATTGTTATAATATAATTTCTATGAAAACTGTAACACTTGCTTTTACTCTGCTTCTTTCAACTGTAACACTGTTTGCACAGCTAACACCTCGGGTAGATTCCATACCAATGAGTGACGGAAGAAAATTAGCAGCTGATGTGTATATCCCTTCCGGAATCAGCAGCGGTCCTGTGATATTGATTCAGACTCCATACAATAGGTTACTGTACCGGTTTAATCTGCCACTGTTGGTAAAACAAAATATTAATAACAGCAATTACATTTTTGTAATACTTGACTGGCGTGGGTTCTACGGTTCCAAAAAATCCGCTTACACCGGAGCGCCAAAAATAGGAGAGGATGGTCATGATGCAGTGGAGTGGATTGCCCAACAACCATGGAGCAACGGAAAAATAGGAACATGGGGCGCTTCTGCTCTCGGCAGAGTACAATTTGCAACAGCACAAAAAAATCCGCCACATCTTACCTGTATTTGTCCGTTAGTGGCAGCTCCGCAATATACCTATGAAGAATATTTTCCCGGAGGTTGTTTACGAACTGAATATTTGGAGCAGTTAGATGCACTGGGTTTTGGATTGTCTCCGACAATAATGAATCATGCGGTATATGACATTTATTGGAAGGGGACAGAATTTGTAACAAACTATCCAGATAGTATTCAAGTACCCACACTGATGATTGGTGGATGGTATGACCATACTATTGACCCTATGTTATTCTTCTTTTCAGAATTACAGTCTAAGTCACCTGTTACAGTTCGTGACAAACATCATCTGATGATAGGTCCATGGGTGCATAAAGGAGTGGGGGAGGCTTCCGCAGGTCAGATTACATATCCGAATGTAGTATATAAAAGTGATTCACTTGCACTTCAGTTTTTTGATTTCTATCTAAGAGGCATTTCGAATGGATACGAACAAATACCTGCAGTACAGTTTTATCAGATGGGAGAAAATAACTGGCTTACTTCTTCAGTATTTCCACCCGGCGGAACTGTAAATACTAATTTCTATTTTCACGGTGATGGCTCAATGGATAATTCAAGTTTGGCTAATCCTGAACCGGATAGTTTAGTGTTTCATTATAATCCTACTGACCCATCACCCACCATAGGAGGTCCAACATTACGTACAGATTTGGAAGAAGGTCCTTACGACCAGAAACCACAAGTAGAAAGCCGTGATGATATTTTAACTTTCTCTACTGATGTACTTACTCATAATATAATAATGCAAGGAAGCGCTACGGTTCATCTTAAAGTTTCTTCTGACAGTAAAGACACGGATTTTAACATACGGCTTACAGATGTTTATCCCGATGGACGATCTATGTTGGTAAACGATGGAGTCGTCAGGATGCGTTTCCGCAATGGTAGAGGTG
>CAYRJA010000007.1:0-32219 GCA_964424455.1 uncultured Bifidobacteriaceae bacterium | reverse complement strand
TACAGCCGCAATGATTCCCGGACAACTTTATGAAGCAGAAATCAAACTGCCGAATACTTGCATCACATTTTTAGCAGGACACGAAATAAGAGTAGATATTACTTCTTCAAACTATCCGAGATTTAACCGAAATGCAAATACAGGCGGAGAAATGTATCCGGGAAAAAGTATGGATTCACTTCTGAACCCTGTTACAGCAACTAACACTGTTTATTTTAAAGATGGAGCATCATATATTACCATGCCATTAGCAGGATATACTGCCATCAGTAGTATTAATAAAATAAAAGAGAGTGTTACAGTTTATCCTAATCCGGTTGGAACTCAACTTATAATTTCAGGGTTAGATTCATTTGAAGATGTTGAGATAGTGAATTTACTCGGGCGAAAGCAAAAGTGGGTAGGAGAGAGTGATAAAGATGTTTTAACAATTGATACATCCAATTTGCCTGAAGGAATTTATATTCTTCGTTTACAAACTTCCGAAAAGAAGAGTATAATGAAGAAGTTTATAAAATTGAATTAACAGTTAAAACAACGGTCATGAGCTATTTAGAAAATATCATAAAAGTATTTGAACATTACAAAGCGCTTGGTGAAAAAACCTTTACTCAATTACCAGACGATAAACTTTTTTACCAATACAATGATAACAGTAACAGCGTTGCAACTATCGTAAAACATCTATGTGGCAATATGCTCAGCCGATGGACAGATTTTTTAACATCTGACGGAGAAAAGAAATGGAGAACCCGTGATGCAGAATTTGAAAATGATATTACTTCAAGACAGGAAATGATGAACAAATGGAATGAAGGATGGAAGGTATGTTTGGAAACATTAAGATCGTTAAAAGAAGAAGACCTTAATAAAATTGTTCGCGTTAACAACCAGGAACAGACTGTTACAGATGCAATCAACCGCAATCTGGCACACTATTCTTATCACATCGGTCAAATAGTTTATGCGGGGAAGATGTACGCTGCGCAATGGAATTCACTGTCTATTCCAAAGAAAAAATAAGTACATAACAGTTGTGTTGAATTTTTTTTACTGATTAAAATAATTATCAGATATTTATAACTCAAGTTTAAGACATTAATATTCTATGAAGACAAAAGATGAAATAGTAAAGAACTGGCTTCCGCGATATACCGGAACCCCGATTGAAGAATTTGGACAGTATATCATACTGGTAAATTTTAATAACTATGTTGAGTTATTCGCCAAGTGGAATAATGTAGAAGTAAAAGGGAAAGACCGTTCCATGCAAAATGCTACTGCTGATGGAATCACTATCATCAACTTTGGAATGGGCAGCCCGAATGCAGCCACGATTATGGATTTGCTAAGCGCTATAAAACCCAAAGCCGTTCTTCTGCTCGGTAAATGTGGCGGACTGAAAAAGAAAAATAAATTGGGTGATTTGATACTGCCGATTGCAGCTATCCGTGGAGAAGGAACTTCCAACGACTACTTTCCGCCTGAGGTTCCGGCGCTCCCAGCTTTTGCTCTACAGAAAGCAATCTCAACTACTATCCGGGACAAAAGCCGGGATTATTGGACAGGAACAGTTTACAGCACCAATCGCCGCGTGTGGGAATACGATGAGAAGTTTAAAAATTATCTGAGAAGTATTCGCGCAATGAGTGTGGATATGGAAACAGCAACCGTTTTTATCACCGCATTTGCCAATAAAATCCCGAGTGGTTCACTTCTGTTAGTTTCGGATCAGCCGATGATTCCCGAAGGAGTGAAGACAGAAAAGAGCGATGCAAACATTACCAAGCAGTATATAGAGAAGCACCTTGAAATCGGTATTGATTCGCTGAAACAACTCATTAACAACGGGCATACTGTGAAGCACTTGAAATTTTAAATTATAATACTAAGGATAAACGGTTATTATATTAGTCCAACAGAAATTTCAAGAAATTCTGATAAGTGGCTTCTAATGAATGAAACTGTAACAGTTTCTTATATGCGTTATCTGCTAAGTTTATTCTTAGTTGTTTGTCTTCAATAAGACGAAGTATGTTTCTCTCCCATTCCTCTTCGTTGTTTGCTACCAGTACATCTTTATTGTCTTCAAAATTCTGTGACAATCCTAAAGGAGATGCAACAACCGGAATTTTTGATGCGACATAATCCAATACTTTAAACGCAACTTTCCCACGGTGAAACTCATCATCAACTAGTGCAGGGTAAATAGCAATATCCGCCTGGCTCAGATACTTAAAGAAAGTTTCCTCTTCCCATGGGTGCTGTTCAATTATAGGACTGGTGTAGCCGGCGTTGGTCTTACAAACCATTACAAGTTTCAGAGGGATTTGACGATATATCTTTTCAAGTATAGGTATCACCTTCTTTAAGTTAGGAGCATTCGACGGACTACCTGTCCAGAAAATATTTATGGGGTTATGTAAATCATATTCCTGCTTTGGGATATAAGGACTTGTATTGATGGCAAGGTTATTATAATAAACTCTATTATGAATCTGACTAAAATATTTGTACAAATGCGCATTAACTACACAAACCTTGTCACAGTATGAAACAGTTAAGTCAACGAGGTTCTTATCATCAGCATAGTCTGCATCGAAATAATCAACTATAATATTATTATTAAACTTCCTTAACAATTTACTCAGGTATGGGAAGGATTGATTGTAGTAGTCGGGGAATAATACTCTGTGAAAAAATACGGCTTTATATTTCTTGGCAGTAATGATTCTGAATAATCTTGACCAAAAGATGCGATGATAAAAAAAGTACTCTTCTACTCTATTTTTATTCTTGCCAAATACTTTATTGTAATATTTCTCATCACAGATATAGTCAATATCATAAGTGTAACCGTCTCTCTCCAAAAAAGGAAGATAAATCTGAAACCGGGATATGGTTCCTGAATTATTCTTATGTGCACGCGGAAAGAAAAGGAAATCCTTCTGCTTGCCTGTTTTAGGAATCATAAAACTAAACCATGCAAGAAGTGTTACAGTAATTTTTCCGATAAATAAAGAACCTAAAAGAAAAAGGTAAGCGACTCTTTCCCTATACTTATTTAATAAAGTCCTCTGATCAGGCATTATTGAAATTATTTCTTGCTGCTTTGAAAAAATCTATGTTAAAACAGATGTGCCAGCTCAAGCATTTTCCAGTCTTTATCTTGAAATGGGACATCTCTTTTGATGATTTTTTGTTTAGAAACTTTATCAGTAGAATCATTGATCTGCTGAATTACTTTAGGCGACTGAAGCCACTGATGAAGAGGTGGCTCGAAACCAAGCTTGTTGACACGCCATGTAATTTTTGGAGGAAGTACATGCTGAGCGCCTACCCGAAGAATGTACTTGGTCCATCCCTCCTGAATTTTATAGCCGGCAGGAAGAGAGAATAAAAACTCCACCAATTCATGACTGAGAAATGGCAAACGAACCTCACGGGAAAAAGCCATTGCGCTGCGATCTGAATAGCGTAATAATTTTTCTAACCCATATACCATTGTAAAATATTTGAGCGTCTCATTCAGTGAATTAAAAGTTTCAAAAGGAGGCGGTTCATTTTTGAAAGAATGAATAAAGTCTGTTTCAAAAAAAGATAAATAATCAGGGGTGGAAAATTTTCTTCTTACTCTTCCTAAAGTACGGAATAATGAAGAGTAACGTGCTTGTAACTTAAAGTTCATATTGGCAGGAAAATCTTGCCCACGCAGTCTTCTGTAAGCGAGTAGCTCTTGATTAAACTTACTTTTGTTTGTAATGTATAATTCATTAAAGAAAGGGCGAAAGAAATGTGTATATCCGCTTAATGTTTCGTCTGCCCCCTGCCCATCAAGTAATACGGTAACATTTCGTTCTTTGGCAAGGCGCATGACACACCACTGCGCCAAAGGAGAAGGTCCACCCATTGGCTCTTCCTGATGAGCAAAAAGACGGTTCATGTCATTCAGCACAGCTTCTTCATCCACGAACACTTCGTGCCGCTTGATATTGGTCACCCTTTCTACTTCATCTACATACTTGCCTTCATCAAGGGCTTCATCATGGAAGCGTGCAGTAAAAGTATTTTGGTCGTGTGTTTTGTCCTTTCTTAGTTTGTCTATATAGCAAACAACTGCTGAAGAATCTAATCCTCCGGATAAGCTGCTTCCTACCGGAACATCTGCATGTAACCGAAGTGTAACAGATCTTGCAAACAATTCCTGAAACCGGATTGTAGCATCTTCAAAACTTAAATCACTTTTTTTAGAAAGGTCTATATCCCAATATCTTTTTTTAGTAAGCGAGCCATCCTTTTTTACAAGCAGGTAATGGGCTGCTTCTAAGCGTAAGATATTGTTGAAGAATGTTTCAGATTTATCAAAAGGATTTTCTATAGCATTGTATGCAAGAAAGTAGAAGAGCATTTTATTGTTTATATCTTTCCTTACTCCATCTGCCCATAAGCTCTTCATCTCGGACGCAAACCTGAATGAATCTTCTCTATTGTATTGATAGAAGAACGGTTTCTCTCCAAATCTGTCCCGTGCACAAAACAATGTTTCCGTCTCTTTATCCCACAATGCAAAAGCAAACATTCCATCAAAGTAGTATAAACAATCTTCTTTGTACTCATGATAAGCGGCAAGAATAACTTCTGTATCTGTTTCAGTTGAGAATGTGTAACCCTTACTTTTCAGTTTGTCGCGCAGTTCTATGTAATTGTAAATCTCCCCGTTAAAGGTAATGGTATATCGTTGAGCATAGTGCATGGGCTGAATGCCCTTTTCACTAAGGTCTATAATAGAAAGACGGCGATGCCCAAGTACGACTTTTCCATTTTCGCTTTTCCAGGAACCTTCACTGTCAGGTCCCCTGTGGATAATGGCATCCGTCATTTTTTTTATTCTGCCTTCAGCTATTACTTCCGAATTAAAGTTTAATATTCCTGCTATGCCACACATTAATCAAATTATTTCTTTGAAACAATGAATACTCATCTTTTCTGATCGTAATAGCCACAATATTAAAAATAGCATTTAACAAAAAAGAGATTTGATTGTATAAATCGGGTGCAATAATACATTTTAACTGTCCAATAATTATATAGAGATTTTGATTTTCAGTTTTTCAATAACCAGCAATTCTTAATTATACCTGCTTTTACCTTCTAAACAGAAACGGGATATTCTAAAAATTTTCTGATTCAATTTTCTTCAATTTCATTCTATATCCTTTTAATATTAACTTTCCTATCAGGTAGCTGTAACCCTTAAATTTTTGATTAATGTCATCAAGAATTTTTTGTTCCGGAGGATTATTTCTGTCAGTAACTCTACAAATCTCCAGTAATACTTTAAACTTCTCCAAATTAAGTTTTATCTTAATTCTGTTCGTTTTTTCATTAAGAAATTTTATTCCCCGTTTTGTTAAGATGGCAGCAAAGGCAAAATCATCATTATACATGAAATATATTATTTCTAATATTCTGACTTCAATTTCATGGTTCACAAAAGATTTTTTGTTCAGAAATTCTCTGGACTTGGTTAAATAAACAAATGCATTATTAAGATCGTCTTTCAGCAAATAATATTTCATATATGAAACAGAAGCCAACGCTGCTGAGTCATTTTCCGTAATATCAAGGAATCGTTTCATTTTATTATCAAGCAGAGTCTTTGCCTCCTTCAGGTTTTCATGAATCAAATGCAACTCAATCATCCGGTTAATCACGTGCGTTTGTGTTTTTAAAATGGTAGGGAAAGTCTTTTCGGTTTCTAATAAAATGTTTAACGCTTCAGTGAATTTTCCGGTCTGGTAATAGGTCAATGCGATAAAAACTTCTACGGACTCTCGCTCTTCATACTTTAGTCCGGTAGTTTCCTTAGTTAATATTTTTTTTGTATGAAGAAGGTGGCTGAGCGATTGGTTGTAATCCGCTTTTGTGTAATAATAAAACATTCCGGCAGCTAAATGATAAAGCGCTTCAAGTGTTACAGTAGATTTTTTATCTATGGAATTACGGATTTCGAGCAGTTCCCTGAATAAATAATCTGAATGTTCAGCTTTCTGCATTCTGAAAAACTGCTTTAATACTTTATAAGTGAGAATTTTAAGCTGAATAATCAGTGTTTGCTCATACAACTCTTTGTTAACAACATTTTTTAAATATTTATCACCGTATTTTTTTAGCTGGTCAATATTTGTCAAACTGTAAGGAAGACGATGCAGTCCCTGAAAAGCAAACTCATAAAATTGATGTCGCTCATTCAATGTATTTTCGTTGATAGTTTTTTCCTGCTTTTCTAATTCACGAATAAAATGGTGATACAGGCGATAGCGGCTAAGTAAATCGAGTAGCTTTATACTTCCTTCGGGTGCAAGCGCATTATAGCATTTCACTAATAGAACAGATTTCATTTTACGATGAAGTTTATCGTCAATCTTTAGCTGATCCTGAATTTGATGGTTGGATGGAAATCCTTTGATTCTGTTATCAAGTAAGATATGGAGCATATCTTTCAGTTTTGAGGTCTTTAACTCAATTTTTTTGAGTTTCTCCCAGTCCTCATCGTTTACAACCCTTATCAGATTCTCCAGATATTGCTTCATAGTTACAAATAACTTATAATTAAGATCAAGAAGGTATAATTTCCGAAAAATACAAATTTGTTACCGCAATTCACAACTAATATTAAATATTTATTAAAAAAACACTCGAATATCGAATTATTTCCTGAAGAATAGATGTGAAGATATTCTCCTGTATATAGATTTTTTTCAAAATTCCGTCAGAAAAATAAACTGACAGACTAAAACGGGTTTGTTTACTGAATAGCTTCTGACAGCAGATATCAGCCATATAACTTACTTACAGACTTCTCTCTAATATGAATTTTTGTATCTTTTAAAACTTAAAGGTGATTTGTGGCAAAAATTAATCAAACACAGTATCGCTCATAAACTCTTAACTGTTGATACAGATATAACCTTGGTTTAATCTTAACCACTATATTTGACCTCTCTAAAATTTTACTAATGAACGAATTCGGAGTTAAAAATCCTCAAACGAATCTCTCTTCAATCAATCTTGGAAATGTGAAGAGTGCATACTGGAATCTTTCTCAGGCAGAGTTGATAGAAAAAACTGTTCAACTCGGACTTGGTATTTTTTCCGACACCGGAGCGCTTGCAATAGATACAGGTGAGTTTACAGGTCGTGCTCCTAAAGATAAATTCATAGTCAAGGATGCAAAAACAGTAAACACAATATTATGGGGCGATGTGAACCAGCCGATTGATGAAAAATGCTTTGACAACCTCTATAAAAAAATTACAGAGTATCTCGGAGGTAAAGAAGTGTATATTAAAGAAGCGTATGCGTGTGCAAATAAGAAATATCAAATCAATGTACGCGTAGTTTCCGAATTACCATGGGCAGCAATGTTTGCCGGTAATATGTTTATCCGACCTGCTTTGGACGAACTGAAATCGTTTAAACACGACTGGCTTGTGATTCATGCGCCGGGATTTCTATCGGATTCAAAAAGTGATGGTACACGGCAGCATAATTTTGCGATTCTGAATTTTACTAAGAAAGTTATCATTATCGGTGGAAGCGCTTACACAGGTGAAATCAAGAAAGGAATATTTACTGTATTAAATTACGAGTTACCTGTTGAGAAGAATGTTCTTTCCATGCACTGCTCAGCTAACATTGGTGAGAAGGGTGATACTGCCGTATTCTTCGGGTTAAGCGGTACCGGAAAAACAACTTTATCTGCTGATCCACATCGCGGGTTAATCGGTGATGATGAACACGGATGGGCTGATGACGGAGTTTTCAATTTTGAGGGAGGATGTTATGCTAAGTGTGTTGACCTGACTGAAGAAAAAGAGCCACAGATTTTCCGTGCTGTTAAATTCGGTGCGCTACTGGAAAATATTAATTTCTTTCCGGGTACAAGAACAGTAGATTACACAAATACAAAGAGAACAGAAAATACCAGAGTTTCATATCCGCTTAACTTTATTGACAATGCAGTGATTCCATCTGTTGGCGGAACTCCTAAAAATATTTTCTTCCTTACTTGCGATGCTTTTGGCGTTCTTCCACCAATCAGTAAACTGACTCCCGGTCAGGCGATGTACTGGTTTTTAAGCGGCTACACTGCTAAAGTTGCCGGAACAGAAGCAGGTATCACTGAACCAAAAACTACTTTCTCAACTTGCTTTGGCGCTCCTTTTCTTCCATTAGATCCTAACCGTTATGCACAGATGTTGGCAGAAAGAATGAAGAAGTATAATGTAAATGTGTGGCTTGTTAATACCGGCTGGACCGGAGGCGCTTACGGAGTTGGTTCTCGTATGAAACTGTCTTATACCCGAGCTATGATAACCGAAGCGTTGAAAGGTGATTTGGAAAAGGCAAAGTATGAAACACATCCGGTGTTTGGATTAACTTTTCCGCTGTCAGTTCCAAATGTACCTAATGAAGTGTTGAATCCCCGCAACACATGGGCAGATAAAAATGCTTATGATGAAAAGGCAAACGAGTTGGCAAAACAGTTTATCAAAAACTTTGGAAAGTTTGCTGAGCATGCCAGCGAAGAAACACTGAATGCAGCTCCGAAAGTTATAGTGAACGCTTAGAGTAGTTACTGACTGCAAACGGATAGTTTCAGAATAGTTTGTATTCCGATCCTATGGAGTTTTATTATACGCCCGAAAACCTGTTACAGCAATTTACTTTATCTGAACAGGATTCTTACCATTGTATAAAAGTACTTCGTCATAGAGAAGGAGACATTATTCATGTCATTGATGGCGTTGGCGGATTGTATGAAGTTGTAATAACGCATGCACATAAGTCACACTGTACTTTCAATATTTTAAATCAACAGAAAAATTATGGGATACGGGATTATTCCCTGCACATAGCCATTGCTCCCACTAAAAGTATTGAACGGTTTGAATGGTTTATGGAGAAAGCAACAGAAATAGGCATTGATACAATCACTCCGCTTATTTGCGAACATTCTGAAAGAAGAAAACTTAATACAGAGCGGCTTAATAATATTCTCATTAGTGCGATGAAGCAATCACTTAAAGCATTTCTGCCTAAACTGAATGAGCCGACTGATTTTTATAGTTTTATTGATAAACAGAAATCCAAGCCATCTCAAAAACTAATTTGCCATCTTAGTAAAGAAAATAAAATACATTTGAGTTCGGTTTGCAACAGAGGAGGAAAGACATTGATTTTAATTGGACCGGAAGGAGATTTTTCTCAAAAAGAAATAGACAGAGCAGTGCAATGTAATTTTCAGCAGGTAATCCTTGGAGAATCAAGACTGCGAACGGAAACAGCGGGAATTGCAGCATGTTATACTGTTAACTTATTGAATAATATTGTAACACTAAATGAAATATTATCTTGAACAACTGCTATATTCACTAAATGAACCGGAACTTGAACTGCTTCAACCAATAAGTACCGGCTCAACAAAAATCAGCAGCTACCTGTCTGTATTGATAGAAAACCGAAAGCAGGGAATTCTGGATAAAGAGTTCATAAAAAAGAAATTTAATATTGATGAAGGTGCATTGCGGAAAATGCGGTCTGTACTTTTCAGTAAATGCTTAGCTTCCCTTTCTCCTGAAGGCGGGATGAAATTGCTTAACTTCTTAAGTACTCATCGTCTTCGTGAAATATTTATCCGTGAGTCAGAGTCTTTGATTCGCCAAACGAAGAAGAGAAAGATTTCCAAACGGGAGAAAGCAGAAATATATCTGGAGTGTATTATGGGATACCTGCGCTTGCCTTATAGTCTTTTTGAAGAAAAAAAAGTGAACGAGTACCTGAATGAATTTTTGTCGGTTTATGACAAACAGGATAAGTCCGTTCTTGCAGGCATCATCAAACTCAATAAGATTTTTATACTGATAGTAAAATCCTATTACCGGTTCGAGATAGTTGAAAATAATTATATCAGATTTTATGAAGAGATTAAATCGGTAGAAAAAGAAACAGTACGGTTTAACACTCCGCGTCTTATTGCTTTAACGGAAGCACTATATCTTGTATTGGATTTTTATTATAAAGCTAACTATGAAGAACTTCAAAACAGATTTGAAAAGGTTGTAAAAGCATACTCTTCATTCAGCGGCTCACATACTATTGATGAATATCTTGCTGTTTCCTTTTACCGTGCATACAATCAATTGATGATAGGTAACCTCCGGAAGTCAAATAATTTATTCAAACAAATGGAAACGGAAATGCAGAATGCTTTTTCTTCCTATCCTAATATTAATTACCGATATGTTATTTCACTGTTATTGACAGATAGAAATGAAGCTAAGCGGGTGCTTGAACGTTACTTAAACAAAAGCATTATAGCTTTTGATAATGACAGCATTGTTTTATCAAGTGTCGGAAATGCCATGTATTATTTGCTGGAAAATAATCCGGATAAAGCAATTACATATATAAATCAGTTTTGGGAAATAACCGACAGAAAAGAGTTTTTCCTCTTTGAATACACCATTCGAATTATTGAAATTATATGTTTCTATCAGCGCGGCGACGATGAATTTGCCATTACCCAAATGAAGCGGTTCAGGCAATTCATCAGAGGCAAATCAAAGCGAATGGGTATTCTGAGTATTTCTATACAAATAAATAATTTAGTATTGATTTTTGAAAAGTTTATTAATAAAGAAATCCAGTTAGCAGAGTTTGAAAAAGAATTAACAACCCTTCTTCAAAAAAAGAATAATATAATTATAGAACTATTTATTAATGCTGCAAGAATCAGAGAAAGGAAGTTGATTTGATTGTATATACAAATTCTTTTCGCTGCATAATAAATATTCGTTTCTTTTGTTCTCAATATTATGAGGAAGATAGCGCTACTGTTACTAATTGCTTGTGGAAGCATTAATTATTCATTTGCACCGCCAACCATTAAACTTGCGTTGCTGAAATACAGTGGCGGCGGTGACTGGTACAACGATGTTCACTCATTGCGTAATCTGGCAAGGTTTTGTAATCAGAATATAGGAACAAATATCAGTGAGGAATATACAATAGTTGAACCGGGCAGTACGGATATTTTTAATTATCCGTTTGTCTATATGACCGGTCATGGCAATTTTGTTTTCAATAATGACGAAGCGCAGAATATGAGAAACTATTTATCAGGTGGCGGTTTTCTTATCATCAATGATGATTACGGGCTTGACCCGTTTGTCAGACCCGCGATGAAAAAGATTTTCCCCGAACTGGATTTTGTGGAGTTGCCATTCTCTCACCCTATTTATCATCAGAAATATTCATTCCCGAACGGACTTCCTAAAATTCATGAACATGATGCAGACAAACCTGCTCAGGGATTTGGATTGATTTATGACGGACGTTTAGTGTGTTTTTATGAACACGAATGTGATTTAGGCGATGGGTGGGATGATGTTCATAATGATTCTGAAGCTATACGACTGAAAGCGCTGCAAATGGGAGCGAATATTATTCAGTATGTATTCAGTCAATATCCTGAATAAGTAAATATTGAAGTAACAGGTTTCTTTGTTACAGTAAGCGTTTACAATTCTTTTAGAAGACCCTTATTAATATTCTTTGCGATACCCGGTCCTTCGTATATCAGTCCGGTATATATCTGTAACAGGTCAGCGCCTGTATCTAATTTTTCTTTGGCATCCTGTGTATTCTGAATTCCGCCAACTCCAATAATCACAAACTGTTTGTTTGATTTTTCTGCTATATAACGGATAACTTCGGTAGAACGGCTTCGAACAGGTTTGCCGCTTAGCCCGCCTGTTCCAATGGAATCAACCAAAGATTTGTTGGTTAGTCCTTCTCTTGAAACAGTGGTGTTAGTGGCAATAACTCCTGCAATTTTTGTTTGTAACACTATCTCAATGATTTCATCAAGTTGTGAGTTAGTCAGGTCAGGTGCAATTTTCAGTAAAACCGGTTTTGGATTTTCGTGTTGATGATTCAATTCCTGAAGTTTCGATAAAATTCCTGTCAATGGTTTTTTGTCCTGTAACTGACGAAGGTTAGGCGTATTAGGTGAACTGACATTTACTGCAAAGTAGTCAGCAACATCAAATAGTTTCTGAAAACAAGTTACATAGTCATTAATTGCCTTCTCGTTCGGTGTGATTTTATTCTTGCCGATGTTAACACCAATAATCATTTTAGTGTTACTTCTTATGGCTTTTAATCGTGCCGCCACTACATCAGCGCCTACATTGTTAAATCCCATCCGGTTAATCAATGCTTCATCTTCAGGCAACCGGAATAATCGGGGTTGGTCATTTCCCGGTTGAGGCAAAGGTGTTACAGTTCCGATTTCAATGAAGCCAAAACCTAATGCTTCTATTTCCTTTATATAAGAAGCATTTTTATCAAAACCCGCTGCCAGACCAATAGGATTAGGAAAGGTTAGTCCCATAACTTTCTTCTCCAATTGTTTGTTTTCAAAATGAAAAATCCTACGAACAATTCCACGAACTATGCTATTCTTCATCATCCACATCACAAGGGAATGTGCCCGTTCCGGATTAAGAAGAAAGAAGCATGGTTTCAATATACTCTTATACATTGGTTTTGCTTATGATGCCGTTTAAAGTTTATTACTTAGAGAAGATTTGTGTTAAAATTGCGTTGCAAAATAGTTACTTTTAGTTGATGACTTCCTCTATTCCTCTCGCTGAACGTGTTCGTCCGGATTCATTGGATGAATTTGTAGGTCAGGAACATCTTGTTGGTGAAGGAAAAATCCTTCGCCGTGTAGTTGAAACCGGTCAGATTCCGTCTATGATATTTTGGGGTCCGCCGGGTGTAGGCAAAACAACTCTTGCATTTATCATTGCGAACAAACTGAATCTTCCGTTTTATACTTTAAGTGCAATTAATTCAGGTGTGAAAGATATTCGTGAAGTAATTGATAAAGCAAAAGCACAAAGTAAAGCAGTGTTATTCATAGATGAAATTCACCGCTTTAGTAAATCACAACAGGATTCATTACTGGGCGCTGTAGAGAAAGGGATCATCACTTTAATAGGAGCAACTACAGAGAATCCGTCATTTGAAGTTATCTCTGCATTGCTTTCCCGTTGCCAGGTTTATGTTCTGAAAGATTTAGGAAAAGAGGAATTACTGAAGATGCTGGAATCAGCAATTAATAAAGATGAAATCTTAAAGAAGAAGAAAATTCTTATTAAGGAAAATGATGCATTGCTTCGTCTTTCAGGTGGCGATGCGAGAAAGTTATTAAACCTTTTTGAGCTTGTTGTTAATTCGGTAGGAACTGATGAAGTAACTGTAACAGATGAACTGGTGATAAAAACAGCACAGCAAAAAATTGCACTATACGATAAAGGCGGAGAACAGCACTATGATATTATTTCTGCATTCATCAAATCAATGAGAGGCAGCGATCCGAATGCTGCAGTATATTGGCTGGCACGAATGATAGAAGGAGGAGAAGATCCAAAATTCATTGCACGCAGAATGTTGATTCTGGCATCAGAAGATATCGGAAATGCCAACCCGACTGCTTTGGTTTTAGCTAATAGTTGCTTTCAGGCAGTGGATGTAATCGGTTATCCGGAGTCCCGGATTATTTTATCACAAACCGCTATTTATCTGGCAACTTCACCAAAGAGCAATGCAAGTTATATGGCAATAGAAAATGCGTTGAGTAAGATAAAAGAGAAGGGTGATTTACCTGTGCCGCTGCACCTGCGTAATGCACCTACGCGGCTGATGAAAAATCTGAACTACGGAAAAGATTACCAATATGCACATAGTTATGAAGGAAATTTTGTTGACTTGGAATATTTACCTGAGTCAATCAGTGGGGAAAGATTTTATGAACCCGGAAATAATACCCGTGAAAAAGATATTCGTGAATTCCTGAAGTCAAGATGGAAAAGTAAGTATGAATATTAAGAATTATTTTCGCCTTGTCATGCTTCCAAAAATCCCTAAACTAAAACATACTGACTCCGGAAATTTCTTTCTTATTGCAGGTCCTTGCGTAGTAGAAAGCGAGTCATTAATAATAAAAACGGCTGAAAGAATTAAAGATATTTCAAACCGGTTACAGATACCATTAGTTTTTAAATCTTCTTATCGCAAAGCCAATCGTTCACGAATAGACTCATTCACAGGAATTGGTGATGAAAAGGCGTTAAAGATTCTGAAAAAGGCAGGTGATGAGTTTAATATTCCGATTGTAACAGATATTCATGAAAGCAGGGAAGCAGCTATGGCGGCAGAATATGCAGATGTGTTACAGATTCCCGCCTTTTTATGTCGTCAGACGGATTTGCTTGTAGCTGCTGCTAAAACAGGGAAAGTAGTAAATATTAAGAAAGGTCAGTTCCTTTCCGGTGAAGCAATGAAGTTTGCTATTGATAAAGTGAAAGATGCAGGCAATCAGAATGTGTTTGTAACAGATCGCGGTAACTCGTTTGGCTATGGTGATTTAATAGTTGATTACAGAAATATCCCTGCCATGCAGTCCTTTGGAGTTCCGACTGTCATGGATTGCACTCATTCATTACAGCAACCCAATACTTCATCAGGTGTTACAGGTGGAAATCCTGAGCTAATTGAAACAATAGCTAAAGCGGCAGTTGCAGTAGGAGCAGATGGATTGTTTATTGAAACTCATCCTGATCCTTCACAGGCAAAATCAGATGGAGCTAATATGCTTCATCTTGACTTGTTAGAGCCACTGTTACAGAAACTTCTGAAAATCAGAAAAGCAATAGTATAACCATATTTCAGCTTTTACCTGATAAGAGTAATATCTCCCTTCAGTTTTTGAGTGCTTCCATCAGAATAATAAATCCGGATGAGGTAAACGAAAACTGCAGGATTCATTGTTCTGCCTTTGTAAGTTCCATCCCATTCGGGAGAAGATCCCTCTTCTGCAAATAAATTATTTCCCCACCGGTCATAAATATACATTGAGCAGTGGATGAATCCTTGACCATAAACTTTAAATACATCATTCTTCCCGTCGCTATTTGGAGAAAAGGCATCAGGGATATAAAGATTCTTAAAGTATGTAACAGTAATATCTTTAACAACGGAATCCACACACCCAAAATCGTTAGAGGAAACAAGTGTTACAGTGTATATCCCCGGCTCATTATAGAGATGATTAGGATTGAACAAAGAACTTGAGTCGCCATCGCCAAAATTCCAGAAAAAACTGTCAGCGTTGACGGAACCATTTGTAAAATGTACTTCTCCTGTGTTTTGAGATGTATTCTGTTGGTAATCAAAGAAGGCAACCGGTTCAGGGTAAACAGTAACGATGTTTGAATGAGTAACCTGATCTTTGCATCCACCTTCTCCTTCCACAGATTCTGTAACTGAATAAATACCGTTACCGGAGAAAGTATGAGAAGGGTTTTCCTCGTCAGAGGTATTGCCGTCACTGAAATCCCAATGGTAAGTTGTTGCAAATGATGATTGGTTGCTAAACAATACAGTGAGCGGGTCGCAGCCTGAGGCAGGAGTAAAGGAAAATTCAGCAACCGGTTGAGGATAAACTGTTACAGGAACTGAAACAGTATCAGAGCAATTGAACAGATCAGTACCGATAACAGTGTAAGTTGTACTCATTGAAGGATTTGCTGTTATATTTCCGGATGAAGTGGAAGATAGGGCAGTGGATGGTGACCATGCAAATGATACAGCGCTTCCACCGGTTGAAAGAGTAATACTTTGTCCGTTACACAGAGCGGGGACGGAAGGTGTAACAGTTAAATAAGGTGCGTGAACTATGAATGGTAAAGTAGAAACACCTGTACATCCGTTTGAATCCGTTCCAACTATTGTATAAGTAGTAGTGGATTGAGGATTTACAGAAACAGTACTACCAGACCCGGAAGAAAGTCCCGTTAGCGGCGACCAAGTATAGGTATTTGCTCCGTTTGCTGTAATATTCAATGCTGTACCTCTGCAGGTAGTCGGATTAGGATGGTCATAAGTTATAGAAGGAACATTTACTGTAATAACAGACTGGCTGCTGCCGCTGCATCCCGCTGCATCTGCACCGGATACATAATAAGTAGTGGTAGCTGATGGCGTAGCTGTGACAAGATTACCTGTTGTGGAGGATAATCCCGTTGCCGGCGACCATACAAATGTTGCAGCATTAGAAGCAGTAAGTGTTACACTTTGCCCATTACAGATGATAGAATTATTAGGACTAATCTGTACCTGAGGAATCATATTTACTGTTACAGGTACTGACGTTGAATTCAAACAGCCATTTACATCCGTTCCGGTGACAACATAAGTAATGGAAGAAACCGTGCTGGAGTTAACAACAGAGCCGGTAGTTGTATTCAGTCCTGTTACAGGCGACCATACATAGGTGTTTGCTCCCGAAGCAATCATGGTAACATTGTCACCATTACAGATTACAGGCGATGATGGAGTAACGGAGATAACCGGCAGCGGATTCAGAGCTATTACACTGATTGCTGAAGCAGTACAGCCATTGATATCAGTTGCTGTAACAGTGTACGATGTGGTAGAAGCAGGAGATGCGGTAACATTTGAACCCGTTGAAACATTCAAAGAAGCAGCTGGTGACCATGTATAATCAATTCCCCCGCTTGCAGAAAGATTTACACTGTAACCTAAACAAACGGATGAACCGGATGAAAATGCATTTACAACAGGTAATCCGTTTACAGTTAAGATGATGGAATCTTTATTGTAACATTGTGAAGGAAGCGGTGTGTAAATCAATTTATGCTGACCTAATCCTGACATAACAGGATTCACCGTTCCAAGTAAAGCATCAGTAATTCCTGCACCACTCCATGTCCCACCAGATGGAGTAAATCCCGAGAGATTAAAAGAAGGTGAGTTAATGCAACTTGAAATATCACTCCCTGCATCAGCATCAGATGTAGCTACTACAGTAACATTCAATGAATCGGAACTTGTACAGTTATTTGCACTTACAACAGTGTAAATAAGTTTATGTGTACCGATTCCGGCAGTAGCAGGATTGAAAAAAGCTTGTGAAGGATTTGATATTCCGAAACCCGTCCATGTACCTCCTTGAGGTGTAAAGCCACTCAGAACTAAATTTGACACATTGGAGCAAACACTTATGTCCTTTCCTGCATCCACAGTAAGTAATGAAGCTATTGTTACAGGAATATTTGTTGACACTGAGCAGCCGTTAATGCTTGTTCCTGTCAAAGTGTAAGTGACATCTGACACAGGATTTGCTGTAACAGTAGCCCCGCTGGTACTATTTAACCCTGATGAAGGAAGCCATGTATAACTATCTGCACCGCCTGCAGTAAAGTTTACAGATTGTCCTTTACAGATAATAGGACTCACAGGATTAACTGAAACAACAGGATACGGAAATACTTTAATCACGACAGTGTCATCATCTTCACAATTCAGTCCACTAACACCTAATACAGTATAAGTAGTTGTAACAGACGGGTTAGCAGTAACAGTAGCCCCGGTTGTTGAGCTTAATCCTGTGGATGGGGACCATGAATAATCTATAGCTCCGCTTACAGAAAGGGTTGCAGAATCTCCGGTACATAATGTGTATTTATCAGCTATTCCGGTTACAACAGGAAGTGTGACAACATTTACTTCTGTGGTTGCGGATCCCGAACATCCACTTGCGTTAGTTCCTGTAACAGTATAAGTGACTGGAGTGACAGGGCTGGCAGTCACAGAACTGCCTGTTGTAGTACTTAACCCCGTTGCAGGCATCCATTGGTAAGTACTCCCTCCAAAAGCATTAATGTTGAACGAATTACCCTGACAAATAGTAGAATTGGAGGGACTAACTGAAATGTTGGCACCAGGATTTACGGATACGAACACGTATGAATTTCCGACACATCCGTTAGCGGCTGTTCCGTTAACATAATAGATAGTGAATGAAGCAGGCGAAGCTGTAACAGTGTTTCCTGTTGTAGTACTGAGTGCAGTGGATGGACTCCATTCATAGGAAATTGCACCATTTGCAGTTAATACTGCATTATCACCCGGACAAATGATTGCAGGGCTTGCATTAGCAGAAAGAGTTGGAGAAGGTTTTACGAATAAAGTAATTTCATCAGAAGCCGTGCATCCTTTGGCATCTGTTACAGTAACAGTATAGGTAGTGTTAGATAGGGGTAAAGCTACAGGGGATTTAATAAAAGCGTTGTTCAGACTATTGGTAGGATTCCAAAAATATGTAAAGTTGGGTGTTCCTCCTGTTTCCGTTTCGGTTAGACTTAAGAAAGAACCACTGCATAACGAATCATCTGAGCCTGCATTTACAGTGAGTGTAGGAGCGACAGAAAATGTTCTTGTATCAGTAGCAGAACTACATTCATTGGTAGCTGTAACAGTTACTGTATAGTCACCCATGGAGGCATAAGATATGTTCCCCGGAACTTGAGAATTAGATGAAGATGGTGTTCCACCGGCAAATGACCATATATAAGAAGTAATCGTCCCACCTCCGTTCCCAAAAACTGCAGTTGGTGCAATAATAGCCGGTGTACCACAAATATTTGGAATGGGATCAATTTTAACACTTGGGGGTGACTTTATATTAAATGATTTTGTGATTTCATCAAATGTACAAGGATTGCTTATCCGTAATTTTACTGAGAAGTTGTCAGTAGTAGTAAATAATACTGAGGGGTTGGTGGAAGTGGCTGTAGTTCCTCCGGTAAAACTCCATCCGGTCGCAGGGGTAATTGTCCACAGATAAGTGGGATTGTCACAGGTATTAAGTGAACTTGATTGGTTAATAAAATTCACTGTTGCAGGAGCACAACTGGGCGGAGAAAATAAGAAATCTGCAACGGGCGGAGGAACAACGCAAATTGTTCTTGTAAATGAATCAGTACCGCACGGATTGGATGAAATGAGTTTGATAGTATAAGTTCCGGTTTGAGAAAAAACAGCGCTGAAAGAGTTTGCAGTCAAAGATCCGGATGTTACAGTCCAGTTGGTTGAGGGGGTTATGCTCCATACAGAAGTTAAGATGTTGTTACAGTTACCGTTGAAAATATAATTATTGTTTGTTGAAGAATTGGCAAAAGTAAAATTGGTAGTGTTCACACATCCCTTGAGAGAGGTGGGAGATACACTCATGTTTGCAGAGGGAGGAGTTCCTACCTGTATCGGCTCTACAGTTGAAGTAGAGGAACCACATGGATTATTTGCCTGTATTTTTACATAAAATGAATTATTGTAATTAACGCTAGAATGCCCACACGATGATATATTGAAAGTATGAGTGATAGATGCCGGCGGAGGGTGAGTATAAATCTGAGTGCCTCCATCGCTGAAGGTTACAGTATATTTGGTCCCGGGGGAGTTCCCGGAAGTATTGTTAATAGGAAAAGTAAGTGTAACGGGTCCACACAGATTTACAGTAGCACCTAAAGTACCTAAGCCAACAGAGGGATTGCTGCCGTTAAAAACAATATATTTTTTCTTTGTACTACATCCGTTTACTCCATCAACTGTAACAGTAATAGTGAAATAACCAAGTGAATTATAGGTATGAGTAGTGCCATTTGGAAGTGTAGCTCCGGAATAATGTGGTGTCCCGTCTCCCCAGTCAATATCATAGTTAGTATTGGTAGCTTGCGATGTAGATATATTATTAATAATGAGGATACTTTTACCGCCTCCGGTCTGGCAGAAAGTAAAAGGAGAAAAAGTGTTTTGGTCTGCAATGCTCGCATCGGGACCTTTGGTTAAGGTAATGGTTTGTGTGGTTGTATTTTGGCAACCGGCGGCAGTGGTTACAGTCAGCGAAACAGTGAAACTTTGAACGCCGGTTCCGAATGCAGAAAATGTGTGAGTCGGATTTTCAAGTGTATCTGTGTTATCAGTTCCCGAAACAGGGTCACCGAAGTTCCAGTTGAATTTAAGCCCGCTTGAAGGAAAGGATGCGTTAGTGAATTGAATAAGATTTCCGGCACAGCCACTGGTAGGAGAGAAACTGAATGAAGCAGTTGGATTTGCATTTGCCTTAACTACAACGGTGGTTGTGCCCACGCAACCGATTGCTGTAACAGTATAGGTGGTAGTTATTGTCGGATGGGCTGAAACAGAAGCGCCTATTGTGTTTGTTAATCCTTCAGCAGGTAACCATGAAAAATTAGATGCTCCAGCAGCCGATGCGGATAGTGTGATATTGCCGCCAGGGCAAATGTTACCGAGATTTGGATTTATAGTAACAGGACAACTTTGTGCTGCTGTATTGAAATGAAATGCAGTTAATAATAAGAGGCAAAAAATGTAAGTCTTAAACAAACGACTACCTGTTTTTTCTTGCAATTTAAAAATTATCTGTTAATATAGTTATTAGCAATTCACACAATGAATCATTTCCCTCTAAACTGTCAATATTAAAAGACAGCAAACAGATAAAATTAGCTGCGTGGGGATAAAGTCATCTACTAATGTTACCGCCAATGGTAAAACGACCGTACAACCTTGACAATAACTGACGAATAAAATCGGAAAAGATAGACCGTTGAACAACTTTTTGGGCAGACAGAAAAAATGGGCAAGACTCAAGCCGACCCAAGAAAGATTAAATTTTTACCCTACCGCACTTAAAAAAGAAACAAGCCAACCCGCATTTTTTGTCACGGTTTTTGGCTGACACTTCGTTTAGCACATTTGCAGGTTAGTTTTTAAAATGCGTTAGAAAAATTATGCATTTTAATATTTCTACGCACCACCTGCAAAAGAGCTAAACACCTCCCGCAAAACAAAAACACGCGCCTAAAAATTTCCCCTCCGCTTAACTTACCATCAAATTATCTGCAAACTTTTTGGACACCGAGATTTTATCATCTTTTCCTATTTGGACAACCATTGACCCGTCAAACGGAATTTTTTCAAGGACTTTAATTTTTGTTCCAATTTTTATAGACAATTGTTCAAGATATTGAAGAAAAACAACCGAAGTGTCTTTAACAGCTGCAACCTGACAAATTATTCCTTCTTCAATTTCAGACAATAGGGTCTTTGCTATTATTGGTATTTCTCCTTTGGCATTGGGTATCGGGTCTCCGTGAGGGTCGTATTCTGGAAATCCTAAATATTTATCTAATCGGTCTGCCAGTTCTTCGTGTTTGATGTGCTCCAACTGTTCTGCTATATCGTGAACAATTTCCCAGGAATAGCCCAATTTTTCCAAGAGAAAAACTTCCCAAAGACGATGTTTCCTGATAATATCAAGGGCAACTTTATTTCCCTGAACGGTAAGTTTTGCTCCTTTCCGCTTATCATAACTAATCATTTTTTTGTCTGACAGCTTTTTAATCATATCTACTACCGATGCCGCATTTATTTTCATTTCTTCCGCTACGGCAGTGGTGCTGATTTTATCTAAACCTTTTTGAGAAAGTCGATAAATAGCTTTCAAATAGTTTTCTTCCGTCAATGAATGCATTTATTGAATTTTTTGACAAAGATACGCATTTCATCTAACTAATTAAATTAGAGTTGTCTAATTTAATTCATTTGGATATTCAAAACAACATTTATCTTTGTGCCATATTTTAATTTTAGAACAATGAAAAATAAACAACTTCTTGTATTTGCAACAAAGCTTTTCGCAATTATCGCAATGGTATCTTGCGAAAAAATGTTGCCACTTACGCCCAAAGATGATGAGGTTTTAGATGGACCGATGGATGGCTTAACTTCTGCCCAACTTTCACAATTTCTGAAGGGTGACGCAGCATTTAGTGAGGAATTTACAACTGAAAACGGACTTGGCTCTATTTTCGTTGCCACAAGCTGCATCAGTTGCCATGCAGGTGACGGCAAAGGACATCCATTTACCACGCTAACCCGTTTTGGTCAAACGGACAGCAAGGGCAATCAATTCTTACAATCCGGTGGCCCTCAATTACAAAACAGAGCAATACCGGGATTTACCCCCGAACAAATTCCGGCAGGAGCAACTTTTTCAAAATTTACCCCGCCTGCGGTTACAGGTTTAGGATTTCTTACTTTTTTATCTGATGCAGATATTTTGGCTATGGCAGACCCAAGTGATTTGGATGGGGATGGAATTTCAGGTGTTCCTAATTGGATAAATATTCCTTCTTATATCATTCCACATCAAAATGCCATTTCTCAAAACGGAAAATATATCGGGCGGTTTGGCAAAAAATCCACTGCATACAATTTACTACATCAAACTGTAAATGCCTATAATGAGGACATTGGTATTACATCGCTTTACAGCCCTTTTGATACCTATACAGGATTAGAAATTGACCCCGAAGTTTCAACGCAAACTTTAAACGATGTTGTTTTTTATTTACAAACGCTAAAAGCTCCTATCCAAAGAAACCAAAATGATGCAGAAGTAATGCAGGGCAAGAATATTTTCAGTCATATAAAATGTGCATCGTGCCATAAGCCGACATTGAAAACAGGATATTCGCCCATTGAAGCCCTTTCCTACAAAGAATTTCATCCCTATACTGATTTGCTTTTACACGATATGGGAAGTGGTTTGGACGATGGCTATACAGAAGGAAATGCAAAAACTTCTGAATGGAGAACGCCACCGCTTTGGGGCTTGGGGCTTTCCCCTAATTCGCAGGGCGGACAATATTTCTTGATGCACGATGGCAGGGCAAAAAGCATTGAGGAAGCAATTTTATTACACGGTGGCGAAGCTACAAACAGCAGGACACAGTATCAAAATCTTTCGCAACAGGAAAAAGAAGCATTGCTCAAATTCTTAAAATCATTATAGGCAATGGACAGGAAAGAATTTCTTAAAACCTGTGGCTATGCCTGCTTAGGAGGAACGGCATTAATGGCTTTACTTCAAAGTTGTGCAAGCACAAATTATTTTGCTCAATCTGCTTTAGAAGAAAACAGGATTTTGATTAAGAAAACAGAGTTTGTGAAAACAGAGAAGGAAAAAATCAAAGAGCGAAAATTTGTTTTGGTTAAAACCGACAAATTCGGTTTCCCGATATGTGTTTATAAAATCAATGAAACAGAATATTCTGCTTTACTGATGCAATGCACTCACAAAGGTTGTGAATTACATCCGCAGGGTAACTTTTTAGTTTGTCCTTGCCACGGCAGCGAATTCACGAACAAAGGCGTTGTTCAAAATCATCCTGCCGAAGAAAATCTAAAAACTTTTAAAACATCAACAGACAATGAAAATATCTACATCCATTTATAGATTCTTATTCGCCATATCGGGTTTGGTTTGCACACTAAACGGATTTGCACAAACTGATACTGCAAAATTTATACAGCGTGTTCCTGCTGACACATCCAAACAAAAATTGAATATGGATGCAGTTTACAATCGTCCGTTTTTGACAGCAGGAAAATTACCCATTGCCATTGGCGGCTATCTTGAAGCCAACACACAGTATGCCTCTACAGACGGAGTTTCAGATGGATTTTCTTTTCAGGCAAGGCGTTTCACTTTGTTCTTTTCCTCTACTATTGCTAAAAAAATAAAGTTTCTTTCTGAATTGGAATTTGAAGACGGCACAAAGGAAATCAACATTGAATTTGCTGCAATGGACATTGAATTTCATCCGTTGCTGAATTTAAGAGGTGGAATTATAATGAACCCCATTGGAGCATTCAATCAAAATCACGATGGACCGAGATGGGATTTTATTGACCGACCAATTTCTGCAACTACAATTATTCCTTCTACACTTTCAAACGCTGGTTTCGGATTGCACGGAAAATATTTTGCGAATAACTGGATTGTAGGTTATGAAACATATCTGACTAATGGTTTTGATGATAAAATTATTTCCAATACAGATGGGAGAACATCGCTTGCAGCAGGAAAGAAAAACCCTGAAAGATTTGAGGAAAGTAACAGCGGGCTGCCTATGTTTACAGGAAAAATTGCAGTGAGAAACAGAAGGATTGGTGAATTAGGTTTCTCATATATGACAAGTGTTTACAACAAATGGAAAGATGACGGTGTAATTATTGACAGCAAAAGAAGTGTAAGCGTTATTGCTGTTGATTTTAACACATCAGTTTTAAATGACCGATTAACTTTTACAGGAGAAATAGCAAAAGTTTTGGCAGATATTCCTGAAACCTACACGCAGCAATATGGTTCACAGCAGATAGGCGGCTACATTGACATTATAGGAACTGTTTTAAAAAGAAAAATGATAGGATGGGAAAATGCCAAACTGAATTTAGGATTTCGCCTTGAATATGCCGACTATAATCAGGAAAAGTTTAAAGAAACAGGCAAAAAAATCGGTGACGAGATTTGGGCTATCGTTCCTTCTATTGCTTTTAGACTTGTAGGAACAACGGTTTTGCGTTTCAATTACCGTTTTGAACAGTATTCAGATTTATTTAATAATCCGCATGCAAACATCGGAGTTATTCAATTCGGATTTTCAACATATTTTTAGAGCAAAAGAAATCCACGCTTCATTTTTTCATATGTCTTGTCCTGAAATAGGGATATACTAAAAAGTGTAAAACATGGACAGAAAAAATCATTTAATATAGAGCAGTTAAGCAGATAATAAATTGCAAAAGCACGGTGGACACTGACAGCAAGCCCGAACCGTTATGCATATGACAAATTCCGCTATGCAATTCTGAGGAAAGTACCTCATATTTAACGAGAGAATCGTTATTAATAGAAAAGATGATTTTAATGTACAGTGGATAGTAGAAAAATTATCAAACATCTCTAATGGAATAGGGCAACCAGCTATACACTCCAATTGTTTACCTTTGTGATAAATAGCCGCTTTAAACTAAACTCACTCTAAAAAACATGTCATCAACAACTGACGATAGGGTTAAATCCATTATCAAAAATTCCATTGATACTAAAGAAAGAATATTGAAAAATGAAGAAATGATTTCTACCATTCTTCAGATTACAGATGAATGGGTGAAAGCGCTTAAAGAAGATAAGAAGATTCTGTTCTGTGGAAACGGAGGCAGCGCTGCTGATGCTCAACACATCTCCGCCGAACTTAGCGGAAGATTTTACAAAGATCGTGAACCGCTTTATGCTGAAGCGCTGCATGTAAACACTTCTTATCTTACTGCGGTAGCTAACGACTATTCTTATGATGAAATATATTCCCGCTTGGTAAAATCAAAAGGAAGAAAAGGCGATATTTTAGTCGGACTATCTACTTCGGGTAATTCTCCTAACATATTGAAAGCCATAGAACAAGCTAATGCAATCGAAATGATAACTATAGGGATGACAGGTGTTACAGGAGGTAAGATGAAAGGATTATGTAAATACATTTTAAATGTTCCATCTGATGATACGCCGCGCATTCAGGAGTCGCACATAATGCTCGGTCACATATTATGCGAACTGACAGAAGAAAGAATTTTTAACAATAATTAGAAAGAACGAAACGCTGAATATTCAGGTATTTGACCTCTGCATTTCAAAATCATTATGATTACAACAGCAATAATTCTTGCAGGCGGTTTTGGTACACGGTTGCAGTCTGTTGTCAGTGATGTCCCAAAACCGATGGCGACTGTATGTGGGAAACCGTTTCTCTATTGGTTGCTTCGTTATTGTAACAGATATGGAATTAAAGAAGTGATTTTATCAGTTGGGTATAAAGCTGATATTATTGAAAATTATTTCGGGAATACTTTTCAGAATATTTCAATAAAATACTGTTATGAAAAAGAGCCGCTTGGAACAGGTGGAGCCATTCTTGAATCACTAAAACACACAAGCGCACAAGAAGTTTTTGTACTGAACGGAGATTCATTCTTTAATATCAATCTGAAGGATTTTTATTTTCAACATACACACCATAAATCTTCTTTATCACTTGCGCTAAAGGATATGGAAAAATTTGAACGCTATGGCGTTGTAAAAATTAATTCCTCCAGCCGTATTACTGCATTTGAAGAAAAAAAGAATACTGCAAAAGGAAATATCAATGCCGGCGTTTACATTCTTAACCGTAATCTTTTTTCAAATAAAAATCTTTCAGGCAAGTTTTCATTTGAAAAAGATTTAATGGAAAAATTTGTATCACAAGAGACTATTTCAGGATTCATTTTTCATGACTACTTCATAGACATCGGCATTCCTGAAGATTATGAAAAGGTAAATAAAGAATTCTGGAAATTCTCTGTTGATAACACATGGACATTATTCCTTGACCGCGATGGAGTGATTAATAAAAAAATCGAAAATGATTATGTCCGTAACCTGTCTATGTTTGAATGGCTGCCGGGAGCTAAAGAAGCGATTTGTAAACTCAGTAAGATATTCGGAAGGATAATAGTCGTTACGAATCAGCAGGGAGTAGGAAAGGGACTTATGACTGAGGAAGATGTTGTTACAGTAAATAATTTCCTTTCTAAAGAAGTTGAACAGTCAGGCGGAAAGGTGGATGCTTTCTACTTTGCACCTCATCTTAAATCAGAAAATCATCCGGATCGTAAACCTCAAACTGGTATGGCGCTACGGGCTAAAAATGATTTTCCTGAAATAGATTTCACTAAATCCATAATAGTTGGCGACTCTGTTTCTGACATGGAATTCGGAAAGAAACTGGGAATGAAAAAAATATTTGTGGGAAAATCTATCCAGCCGGCATCGGCAGATGAATGTGTAAATTCTCTTATCGAGATAACAGCATTTTTTTGACTATAAAAATCTATTTTTGCCATCATGCAATTTACCGCCCGCGAACTCTGCGATTTATTACAGGGGCAATTGACAGGCAATCCCGAAACCATCATCACTCATCCGGCTAAAATTGAGCAGACAGGAGAGGGAGCAGTAAGTTTCCTGACTTGTCCCTTTTAGTGCGGTGCGTTTATCCTTGATATGAGTTTTACTATTTGGGGTGTTATATGCGCTTTGATAGTTACTGTTTTTTGTGTAAGGTGGTTCAATATCTCTCCATCAACAATCCTTTTGCTCTCATCTATAAATCTCCTGATGGAGCTTTCTGTTTTTAGTTCTATGTGTTTGGATACAACAAGTGCCATAAAACAGATCAGCAGGTGCAGTTTTATATGATCTTCTTTAAAATGGAAGATGGGCCTGGTTTGTAGATCACTCTTGGAGATACGGAATGCCTGTTCCACTTTATATAGTTTGTGATAACGCTCTATTATGGTTAGATTATCGGCGATTGATTCTTCAAGATTAGTATAATACCCTTTGATACCCAGTAGCTTTTTAGTTTTATCTATCAATAATTCATTGAGTGTAATCTGCTGCCCATTAGTTTGGGTAAATTTAAGCCGCTTACTCTTTGACGGCTTTTCTATGACTTGCTTTGCTTTTTTGATTTGCTTTTCCATCTCATAGTTATCCTTCCGATACCGTACAGAATGAGTAGCTGCAAATCAAATAACCATTATCCGTTTTTATTCTAATATTCTTACCATCTTCTCTGCTCATGCTTTTGTCAATAGTTTTGAGTAGTGAAGCAGATACATTCCCCAGTCTGGCGCCAACAATGTAGTTGATGCCGTTTTGAGTGAGCTGCTGTACATTGACTGTACTAATCATTGCCGCATCAGCTACTACGGTAAATTCTTTTCCCCCGTTTCTTTGAATAAAATCCTTAATGACCGGAAGGATGGTATGTCCTTCAAAAGTATTGCCTGCAAAGACTTCGTACGCAACAGGAAAACCTTCCGGCTTATCATAAGGGCTATGAGTATTTGTGGTTGATTGGATTTATTGTCTTTTGAAAAGCCATTTTTACGCAGTTCATCTTCCTCAAATGTTTCAAAGTATAAAGTGGTTACATCGTAAAATAAACGGTCATAATTGAACCCATATCTTTCAGTTGGTTAATAAATTTTTCTAAGCAGCAATAGAGGGTAACGAGGAATTTATTGTCTTTGTATGAGGTAAGAAAAACTTACATAAAAATGGACTACGAATACAGCGATAAATCTGTAACACCTTAGGGCGGTATGCTCCAGATGAAGCAGTTGATGGATAAAACAGAAATTAGTAAAAAGCTGTCAGCAATCGGGCTATCAAAGGTAAAAGCAATAATCACATTGCTGCGGTTAGTATTGTAGAAGCGTTTTGTGTGAGTGTGTGAATAGGTACTCTCCAGTTCAGTCACACAGCTATAGTTCGCGTGGATAAAACGCTAAAAATGATTTATGTATGGTAGATAACTGCTGGTTCAGGAGTGGTGGAACATGTATCAGCAATCTGGGGGGACAATATAATCGCAGGTTATTGTTGAGAACCGCACACAGGAGTTCAAAGTTGATTTTGGTGCAGAAGGATTTTACATGGACAGCTATTATGCTACAGAAGCAGCTATGAGAATGTTAATGGTTACCTATATATAATATGAGGAGTTTGTATCGTATCTTTTCGCAGCAAAATGTTGTTCATTAACGATTTTCAATATTAAGACTCAACTGATTTACAGTTGGAAACTGGTAAGTCAAACAAGGCAATAAGACTGTTCTGAAAATGTCTGTTCCGTTCAAACGAAGGAAATGGTTTGATGGATTTTCGAAAATATCAGACGAACGAACTGCAAACTACCTACTACTGAATAATCCGGGTTAAAACGAAAAGAGGCTGTTCGTGAGACAGCCTCTTTTTTAAAAGCATAACCGATAGAAATATCAGAGTGTTCTTTTTAATGCAACACTACCATCTGACGGGTTAAATATTGTTTAGCCGATTTCAGATAAACAGTATAAATACCTGCTGTATTATTTTGAATCTGTACACTGGTAAGATTTAATCCCGGAGTAATAACAATTTCAGCAGAATAAACTTTCTGACCTAAAGTGTTATAAACCTCCACAGTAGCAGATTCTGTTATGTCACTTTCAAATTGTAAGGTAAATCTTCCGCTGTTTGGATTCGGGAAAATGTTGAATGCACTTTCCATAGCTGCATCAACTCCTTCTTCACGAAGTAATGTAGAGAAGGTCTGTAATGAAGACCAGGGTGAGTTAGGTCTTCCGGAAGCATCGCAAATGGTTCTGATTTGAAATTCGTACAGTGTATTGGAAGTAAGATTTGTAAGTATTCTTGATACAGAAGGGGCATATATCGTTCTTCTCATCCATTGCGGATCTCCGGGCTTACGATAACGGATTTCATAAGAATAAGCTCCTGTAACAGCATCCCAACTGATTACAGCCCTGGTCTTTCTTAATTGAGAAACCACAATACCTGTTGGTGTAGTACAGGCAGGAGAAGTTTCAAAAATTTCAGTTGATGACCATGTACTGAATGAAGTGCCGGACAGATCGCATTGAGTACGAACTTCAAATTCATATTGTGTACCCGGTGAAAGTTGGAAAATTTGTTTTGTAGTTAATCCTATGGCGACATTTACATTATTCCATGTTGTTATACCCACTTTTCTATACCGGATTTTATAGCGATAAGCACAATCCGCCCCATCCCATGAAACAGTAATAGAGTTGTAAGCAGCGGAGGGACTTGTTACATTAGTTGGAGCCGGGCATGATGAAACATTTACAGCAAAAGATGAAAAAACACTTCCGCAGGAGTTTGTTGCCGTACAAGTATAGGTTGTTGAGATAACAGGCGCAACAGTAATAGAGGTGGTTGTTTCATTTGTATCCCATATATAATCACATCCTGTACATGGATTAGATACTGTCAGCACAGCAGAAGTACCTGAGCAGATTTCTGAGTTTCCTGTTATTATGGGTACAACAGGTTGAGGATTAATTGTAACTGAACCATTCATGGTAGTTGAGCACCCCAGTGAATTAGTCCCGACTACTGTATAAGTACCTGCTGCTGATTGAAGTGGAAAATACTTATCGGAACCATCTCCGATAATCGAGTCAATTTTTATACTGTTAAGCAGTAAATAATAGTTTATATCCTGTTCTGAATTTTTAACGCCTATGTATAAGGGATTACAGTTGTTTCCAATCAGACCTGTATTGAGCATTATTTTAGTGAGTGGGCACTCAGTACCTGAATTAATGGCATCTGCTCCAATATCTACTGGAGTAAAATCAGCCCTGAAATCACTGTCATAATCATCTGTAACAGAAGCAATCAGTTGTCCTGCTGATTCAACGGGCGAAGAATTGCTGACATGCAGATTTACTGTTACACTTGTGCCGGTAGCGTTGATAAAAAGTGGATCATCGGATATTGAGTTTGCCTCTTGTCCGCTACCCGAAGCAGTAGATAAACCCACAACAGTACTTTGGGGTGTTGTACCTCCATCATAAGAACCGAGGCTTCCTCCTGTACCCGGTGCATAGTAAAGGTTGTAATTACTAATCACTCCATCCGCATTGTTATAGACAACAGCAAAATGAGTTCCTGTACTGCCGCTGTTGCTTCTTGCATTGCTGAAAATATTATTACGGACATTGTCATTTTGAACAGTGGCAGAAATATTTCTCTTGTAGGCGTAAGTATTGGATGAATTGGAGCTAACCCCTTCACCGCCGATATACACACTGTTAAAATACACTTCCTGTCCGGCAGAGCCGCCTTTTTGAATACCTGAAATGGTTATTCCGTTTGTCAGAGAATTTCCGTTACCGTCTATACCCAAACGAACCATATTATTTCGTTCTGTGGATGCAGCAAGATTACCGGGTATGTACGAACCGTTCGGTCCGCCTACAGCAATACCTATCATTCTGCCTGATGCACTGGAAGTAGAAAGTTTCAGGGAATGAACAAAATTCTTTTCCAATACTTTACCTGAAAATACAGGATGGTAAAAAATACCTGTTACAGCAACGGCAGCATCGGCAGCAGTTGAATTAAGATTATACACCATATTCTGGGATGCCTGAACATTTCCTAACAGATAAATTCCAATAATCACTGTATTTCTGCCTGCATCCGTAGTTGCTAAAGGAGTAATGGCAGAAGAATTCAGATTAAAAACCGTATTGTTATTCACTGTTCCTTGTGCAGCGCTTGCCCAGTTGTTTGCTCTGATTCCATTAACAGTACCGGCTGAAATATTAAAATTAGAAACGGTATTATTCCCAATCAATATCGGATTTACTGTATTGCCTTCATATATACCTTCTGTGGTTTGGGAACTTAAATTACTGTTTACATAGGTATTAGTAATGTTGTTTATCAGATTACCGTCAGCAGCATTAATACCGCCGATGTTCATTACGCCTGTGGTACCATCGCTTACATAGATACCTGTGAAATTATGCACGCCGCCGGACGGTGCTGTAACAGGCAAATTAATATCAGTAATTCTGTTTTTAATCAATGAAACGCTTTTGATATTACTACCGCTAATATATATTCCGTTGAAATTACCGCCTATACCGGTAGAAGGATTGCTGATAATATTACTGTCTATCACTGCTGAACCGGATGTCATCTGTATTCCATAAAATGGTTGAACACAACTGATTTTACTGATGATGTTTTTACTTACAGTATTTCCGGATCCTCCATCTCCCACAGCGAGTTTAATTCCATAAAAGGTGGATTGATAGGGATCAGTAGAACTGGTAGTCCATGTGCCGGATATTGCACCGCCTGCAAGCGCGCTGGCATTTCCACCGATAAAATTTCCACTGATAGTATTGTCTGTTGAATTTAAACCCGGAGAAAAATTAATTCCCACTGGTGTCCCCAGTACATAACTGTTTGGAGGTGTTACATTGTGAAAAATGCTGTTGCTGGTAATAGCCCAGTTATCACCGTTGTTAGCGCCTACAAAGATGCCGGCGGGATTAGTACTTGTATTTGAAGCACCGCTGATGTTGTAAATATTACAACCTGAAATGGTAATGTTGTCATTTTCCATACCGACAGTACCTAAAGCATAGAATCCATAAATAGGAGTCATGTAAACATAACCAAAATATCCGGGGTCAGTGTTATTTCCAATGTCGCAGTTGGAAAATGAATTGTCATCATTTCCGCTTACTGCTGCAGGACCGATAAATACTACTCCATTATCTTTACCGTTTCCTGCTGCTATAAAAGGAATGCCTCCTTCAAAAATACAGTGATGAAAACTGTTTTGAGTAGCATCGTTCATCAGTGCAAGAGCAGCGTTCCAGTTGCCTGTTCCATAATTCCTGAAAAGCAAGTACCTGTTTGTACCTGAGCCGCCATTAATTGTAACACGGTCAGCGCCGTTAAGCCGGATAAGTCCTGCGTT
>CAYRJA010000006.1:33427-48162 GCA_964424455.1 uncultured Bifidobacteriaceae bacterium | reverse complement strand
TCATAAAACTGTCATTTTCAGTTTGATGGGCGCAAGGTTTCCTGCGGAAAACCCTGCAGGGACGGAATTATTATTCTATAATCTTTCAATTTGTAATTTTCAATTTACAATTCCTGTTAGTTTTGACCTCTTAAAATATAATCAAATCATTCCATGCAAATCATTTCTATCAACACTCCGCTTAAAACCGATGCACTAATCATTCTCGGAAATAAAAAAACTGACTGGAAAAAATTCAAACTCCCTAAAAACGATATGGAGCATATTCTGTCACACCGGAAAAAGGATATTAAGCAGGTAGTACTGCATACTAAAGGCAATACTTTTATTTCAATTTTAGAAGAGAAAAAAGATGCATACAAAACAGCAGAAGAAATCCGCAAAGCGGGATTTTCTATGCTTGGCTCTATCAACAAGCATAAAATTTCGTCTGTTACCTTTCAGGATGAAAGCGGTATAAAAAATGCTTCGCTGCTTTTTGCCGAAGGCATGGCAATGGGCAACTATCAGTTTATCAAGTACCGCAAAGATTTTAAAAAAGAAACCCATTCACTCACCAAAATAAAACTGCTGACTAAAGATGCGGATAAAAAAGCAGTACACCGTTTGCAGGCGGAGATGGATGCCGTTTACATGGTGCGCGACTTAGTGAACGAGCCGGCAAACTATCTGAATGCACAACAGCTTGCTTCAGCAATTATGAGCGCCGGCGAACAAGCCGGTTTTACGGTTGACATTTTTAATAAAAAGAAAATTGAGCAGTTGAAAATGGGCGGCTTGCTTGCAGTGAACCAGGGAAGCATTGACCCGCCTACTTTCACAGTGATGGAATACAAACCGGAGAATGCAGTAAACAAAAAACCGATTGTGCTGGTTGGCAAAGGCGTGGTATATGACACCGGCGGCTTGTCATTGAAGCCCACCGGTGATTCCATGGACTACATGAAGTGTGACATGGCTGGCGCTGCAACTGTAACAGGCGCTGTTTATACCGCAGCCAGAACAAAACTTCCGTTACACTTGGTCGGGTTGGTTCCGTCAACAGATAACCGCCCCGGCGGAAATGCGTTTGCTCCCGGCGACATCATCACCATGTATAACGGCATGACAGTAGAAATGCTCAACTCCGATGCGGAAGGAAGAATGATTTTGGGCGATGCTCTTGCCTATGCAAAAAAATATGATCCTGAATTAGTGATTGATGCAGCCACTCTTACCGGCGCTGCACACCGCGCTCTCGGCAATTTTGCTGTTGCTTACATGAGCACTGCAGATGAAGAAGCGAATAAGCAATTGGAAAAAAGCGGAATGGAAGTGTATGAACGGTTGGTTGGTTTTCCACTGTGGGATGAATACGGCGATATGCTGAAAAGTGATATTGCCGATATAAAAAATATCGGCGGCGCATTAGCCGGACACATTACCGCAGGAAAATTTTTAGAGAAGTTTACCGATTACCCGTGGATTCATTTGGACATTGCAGGCGTTGCTTTTCTGCACAGCCAGATGAATTACAAAGGGAAAAATGCATCTGCATTCGGGCTAAGACTGCTGAATAAATTTTTAGAAAAGAGAGCGAAAGGATAGTACAGTGTCGTGTGTCTTGAGTCGTGCGCAAGACGCATGACTCCGGACGAAAGACCAAAACACATACAACCATGTCAAACAAACTCATTATCGGATTTACTACCGGCGATATCAACGGTATCGGTCTGGAAGTAGTACTAAAAACTTTAGCGGACAACCGTATTCATCAACTCTGCACTCCGCTGATTTACGGTTCGCAGAAAGTGATTTCGTTTCACCGCAAAGCATTGAACATTCAGCAATTCAATTACAATGTGATTGATTCCATGGAAAAAATTCAACCGGACACCATTAATATTTTTAACTGCTGGCAGGAAGATGCGAATGTGCAGTTTGGCATAGCCAACGAAACAGGTGGAAAGTATGCGCTTCGCTCATTGGAAGTTGCCGTGTATGACTGGTGCGCCGGAAATATTGACGGGGTTGTTACAGCGCCGGTAAACAAGCATACTATTCAGGGACCTAACTTTAAGTTTACAGGTGTTACAGAATATCTTACACAAAAAACAAATACCCCTGAATCGCTGATGATGTTAGTGAGCGATGATTTACGGGTAGGACTTGTTACCAATCATTTGCCGATTGCCGAAGTAGCTCCGCGAATTAAGCAGGATGCCGTGATGCGTAAAATGGAAATTCTGAACCGCACGCTTGTGAAAGATTTCGGAATTGATAAACCGAAAATTGCCGTGCTCTCGCTGAATCCTCATGCAGGCGACAAGGGTTTGATTGGTGAAGAAGAAATTAAAGAAATAATTCCGGCGCTGAAAGCGGGAGAGCAAAAGGGTATTCTTTGTTTCGGTCCTTATCCTGCCGACGGATTTTTTGGAAGCGGTCAGCATCAGAAGTTTGATGGTATTCTTGCGATGTATCACGATCAGGGGCTTACTCCTTTCAAAACTATTTCTTTTCATTCGGGAGTGGACTACACCGCAGGATTACCTTTTGTAAGAACTTCGCCAGATCACGGAACCGGTTTCGACATTGCCGGAAGAAATCTTGCTTCGGAAGATTCATTACGCAGCGCACTCTTTCTTTGCATTGATATAATCAATCACCGCCGCAGTCATGAGGAACGCAGTGCCAACCCGGTGAAACGGCATGAAATGAAAACAGAAAGGCATTAATTTATTTGTGTATTTCTTTTTAGAGCGAAACATTAATTTCGCATCTCTGATTCATGTCTGATATTATTCAACAACTTCCCGATTCTATCGCCAACCAGATTGCTGCCGGTGAAGTGATTCAGCGCCCCGCTTCCGCTGTAAAGGAACTGATGGAAAATGCAATTGATGCAGGTGCTACTTCGATAAAACTGATTGTTAAAGATGCGGGAAAAACGCTGTTACAGGTAATTGACAACGGCTGCGGCATGAGCGAAACAGATGCTCGAATGAGCTTTGAGCGTCATGCTACTTCAAAAATCAAAAACATTGATGACCTGTTTCATATCCGCACGATGGGATTCCGCGGTGAAGCGCTCGCATCCATAGCCGCAGTAGCACAGGTAGAACTGAAATCAAAAAAAACAGGTGAGGAAGTCGGCACTCAGATAATTATTGAAGGATCTGAAGTGAAAAGTCAGGAGCCGGTGCAGTGTGCCGAGGGAACATCCATTGCAGTAAAGAATTTATTTTACAATGTGCCTGCCCGCAGGAATTTTCTGAAAAGTCCGCCGGTGGAAATGCGCCATATCCTTGACGAGTTTCAGCGGATTGCACTATCCTATCCGCATATTCATTTTACACTTCATCATAACGGCATAGAAATCTTTCATTTGAAAGCCGGCAATCTCCGTCAGCGCATAGTAGGAATTTTCGGAAGCAATTATAATGAACGGTTAGTGCCTGCAGAGGAGAACACCAACATTACAAATATTATCGGGTTTATCGGCAAGCCGGAGTTTGCCAAGAAAACAAGAGGCGAACAGTTTCTTTTTGTAAACAACCGGTTCATCCGAAGCAACTACCTGAATCATGCTATCGTGGGCGCTTATGACGAACTGCTTCCGCGCGACAGTTATCCTCTTTATGTTTTGTTTATTGATATTGATCCTGCACGGATAGACATCAATGTTCACCCGACCAAGCAGGAAATAAAATTTGAAGACGAAAAAATTATTTATGCTTTTGTGAATGCTGCCATAAAGCGTGCGCTCGGAAAATATTCAGTATCACCTACCCTCGACTTTGATTCGGAAACTGCATTCGGACGATTAGAAAGTTTTTCGCAGAGAAATACTCCCGTTGAATATGCTCCTACAGAAAGCGATTCACTAACAGCTAACAAACTGAAGACTTCTTTCCCGACAAGAGACGACTTAGATGATTTCAAACAATCCAATCTGAAAAACTGGAAAGAGTTGTATGAAGATTCACGCGAAGAAAAGAAACTGAGCGGACCGGCAACATTTACAATTCCCAGCCGGTGGGAATCCGAGTCTGATACTGTAACAGAGCACCCGCTGATTGCAGGAGAAGAAAAAGAATCATCCGCTTTTCAGGTGCACGAAAAATTTATTGTGTCGCAGATTAAATCCGGATTTATCTTAGTTGACCAGCAGGCAGCACATGAGAGAGTGTTATTTGAAAAATATCTGAACCAGTTGGCGAATAACGTAGCTCCGAGTCAGCAGCAGCTTTTCCCGCAAACCATTCAGCTTTCGCCAACTGATTTTCAGGTGGCAAAAGAAATTCTTCCTGAAATCCGTGCGCTCGGTTTCGACTTGCAGGAGTTCGGCAATAATGCGCTTGTGTTACACGGTATTCCTTCGGATGTATTGGAAGGCAATGAACTGAAAATGCTGGAGCAGATTATAGAGGGCTACAAGGAAAGTCAGACCAATGTGCAATTGAATAAAAGGGAAGAACTTGCCAAATTGCTTGCAAAAAATTCCGCTATCAAAAACGGGACTTCTCTTACCGAAAAGGAAATGAAAGGTTTACTTGACCAGTTGTTCGGTTGCGAATTTCCAATGAGTGCACCCGACGGACGGCTTACCTTCATCACATTTAACCTGAAAGAAATAGAGAAGCAGTTCGAGAAGAAATAATTTTCCCAAATCACTCCATCTGAAATGTTTTTTATGATTTACAATAATACAAAGTATTGTGTGGTTACATTTGCCATATAATAATTTTTTATGACCGGAAAGACTTCAGAAATAAAATTCAATATTCAGTTAGATGAGCAAAGTATTCCCGATAAGATATTCTGGAATGCTACGGACGCAGAAAACAAAGATGACAAAGAATGTCGTGCAGTGATGCTGGCGCTATGGGATCATAATGAAAAGAACGGAATGAGCATTGACCTTTGGACAAAAGAAATGACCGTTCAGGAAATGAACTTATTTTTCTTTCAGACGATGCTGACCATGAGCGATACCTTTGAACGCGCTACCCATAACAAAGAAGTGTCCGATGATATCAGAAAGTTTGCACAGAATTTTCTGGAGAAAATAAAAAAGCAGGAGAAAGAACAATTTCCTCCGCTGCCTTCTGTGAATGGTTAAGCAAAAGAACCGTACTATAAACATCTGCTACTACTCCTAAAGGATGGAAAGTGGTTAAGTTTTTCAAGGTGTATTATATCCTGTTAATAGGTGTTACAGTATTGACAAACTCAGAACTTTCTATGTATTCTTTCTGAATACCTTACATCCATATATCAAGAATCATATTGCCAAGTCTTCTCTGGCACTTCTATCTGCTACACGGTTCGGCCGATGACATCTATCAAAAAAATAAATGTGAATCTTTAATTGCAGAAGCAAAAAGTTATCATAATTATTGTTGTTGATTTGAAAGTCAGGTGTTACAATACTTCCAAATCAAAAAATCAACTTTTAAAATTCATCTTAAACCAAACCAAAATGAAGTTATTTCCACTACTTCTACAAACTTTTTTCACTGGTGTAATACTTACTGCAAATGTTTATGCTCAAACGCCTCTGTTTATTTCTAACAGTGAAAATGTCATTCGCGCAGAAAAAGTAGGGAGCGAGATTTTCTTCTTCAAATATGCCGATTCATCCGGTACCTGGACTACACAACTCTGGAAAACAAATACAAGTATTTCCGGAGCTTCTTTAGTTAAATCTTTAGGGACATCTACTGTTGCAATTGCCGGACCTTTAAAAATCATTAACAACAAATTGTTTTTTGTTGCCGATCGTCAGCTTTGGATTTCCGATGGCACAAGCAACGGAACATTCCCTATTTATACTTCAGATTATTCTGTTTATGATTTATTTGAATTCAATAACAAGCTCTACTTCTCGGTTTATAGTTTACAACCTACCTCAAATGGTATGTATGTTTCCGATGGCACTATTGCCGGAACAACTATATTGAAAAGTTTTGTTACAAGAGGCAGCAATGAAGATGGTGTATCCAATTATGTAAAGTTCAACAACAAAATAGTTTTCACCGTCAATAAAGGAAAAGTAAATGGCGTTGATCATCTTTATATGGAAATCTGGAGTACCGATGGAACAGCAGGCGGATTTGTCCGGCTGGATTCCTTAGATGGTGACGCCAGAAGATATGCAGGCGGAAACAACATGGACACCAAGTCTCAATATTTCAGAGAATACAATGGGTATCTATATTTTGTATTTACCAATGCGGCAAATTATTCGGCAGACGAACTTTGGAGAACTGATGGAACCGTAAACAATGCGAGTTATTTTTCTCCGGGAATGCACCCCATCATTGAGTTCAATGGAAAATTGATTCTTGCAGGCGATGCGAGCAACTCAAATATAGGAACTGAACTTTCCTCAACTGACGGAACCTTAGCAGGGACAACTCTTATTAAAGATGTTAATACCAGTAGTCCCGGTATTTTGGGTTCAAACCCCTCTAACTTTAATATTACCTGTAACAAATTGTATTTTGTTGGTGTTGATACCGGAATTAATGTTACTAACAGAAGCAGAATTTGGGTAACTGACGGAACAACCAACGGTACGGTGCTTTATACACCTGAACGAGGTCAATACAGTCCAATCAATCTGCAATCAGACGGAGTATTGTATTATGCGTACACCGATAACAATAACGATTCCGTAAAAGTATTCATGGTGGATACTACCACTTGTAACTCAACACAGATAATGAGTTGGGCTTATTTAGATTATGGTTATACTAAGCAAATCATCCGGCTGAATCCTTTGTTTGTGAATGTATCGGGAGGGGCAGCCACCAACGGACAAGCAGGATTATTAGGTCTTGGATTGATTACTTCTGTTACAGATATTCAAAAGGGTAATAATTCTCAATTGAAATTATCTCCTAATCCTTGTATCAATGATTTACATCTTAATATTGCCGGGTACAACTGTAACTATCAAATCATAAACACCTTAGGACAAATTGTACAATCAGGTTTGGTAGTAGATAAAGTTATTCCAACAGATAACCTGAACAAAGGATTTTATATTCTTCAGGTTACCGATCGCAACTTAAACACAATGCAAGTTGGGCGGTTTGTGAAGGAATAGAAAACTTATCACGAAAATTTCTTTAGAGCGACGCTTCCCACAGTAACTCAGAAAGATTATTGTAACAGTTCTATCGTGTGAAAATGAGTTGATTTCTGAAGATAAGGTTTCTTATAGAATCATTTCAGCATGAGTTAGGATAAGACCATGTTCTAAGTGTTACACTAAACTCCTCAAAGTTCTGATAAGGCAAACTGTGTGGAATGTACCAGCATAAAATAATTTCCTCCCTTCTGTTCTGTCTTATATTACTTTTACGCCCTTATTTGCCCTGATTGGAAAAGAACAAGTCTACAAACAAACTATCTCTTGCAGGGCTATTAATAACACTTGGGATAATATATGGCGACCTTGGAACTTCACCGCTATATGTGATGCAAGCCATTATAGGCGAACGCCCGGTTACAAAGTTGCTAATTTATGGCGGGCTTTCGTGCGTATTCTGGACTTTGACACTACAAACGACTGTCAAGTATATCATTCTGACACTTCGTGCGGATAACAAGGGTGAAGGTGGTGTCTTTTCGCTTTATGCATTAGTGCGCAAACGCGCCAAATGGTTAATGTTTCCGGCTATTATCGGTGGAGCATCCTTGCTTGCCGATGGAATGATTACTCCATCTATTACAGTGTCTTCAGCAATAGAAGGTCTTCGTGTTTATAATGAAGAAATCAATACTGTCCCCATAGTGATTGCGATTATTGCATCTCTGTTTATATTCCAGCGAATGGGTACAAGGTGGATAGGTAGTTCTTTTGGACCCATTATGTTTGTTTGGTTTTCAATGTTGGGAATATTAGGTATTCTTCACATCATTCAGGACTGGAAGATTCTTTCTGTGGTAAATCCTGTTTACGCCGTGAAACTTTTAGCTGATTATCCGAAAGGATTCTGGCTGCTCGGCGCTGTATTTCTCTGTACAACAGGAGCCGAAGCTCTTTATTCTGATCTTGGACACTGTGGAAGGAAAAATATACGTGTAAGTTGGATTTTTGTAAAGACTTGTTTGCTGCTGAATTATTTCGGACAAGGTGCCTGGCTAATGACACATGAAGGTGAGGTCATTTACGGACAGAATCCCTTTTATGCCATGATGCCCGATTCGTTTGTAATTGTCGGAATCATCGTTGCAACAGCAGCATCTATCATCGCAAGTCAGGCATTAATCACCGGAGCATTTACATTAGTGAGTGAAGCCATGCGCCTAAACCTTTGGCCTAAGGTAAGGGTAGTACATCCAACTGAAGAGCGCGGACAGATGTATGTGCCAAGCGTAAATATCATTTTATTCTTCGGGTGTATTATGATGGTGTTACTATTCCGCGAATCAAAAAATATGGAAGCCGCGTATGGGCTTTCAATCACTTTCTGCATGATGATGACTACCATCCTGTTTTGCACATATCTGTATGTAAGGCAGGGCTCAATTATACTGGCTGCACTAACAGGAGTTGTATTCTTAACTATTGAAACCTGCTTCCTCATTGCTAACCTGGCAAAGTTTTCACATGGCGCTTATATCACTGTAATAATCAGCTCTGGACTTCTGGTGGTAATGTACGTTTGGTACAAGGCAAGAAAAATTAAAAACCGATATCTCGAATTTGTGAATGTTAAAGATTATATGCCGTTACTGAAAGAACTGAGTAACGATTCCTCCGTTCCAAAATATGCTTCTCATTTAATCTACCTGACCAGTGCAGACTATCCATCGCAAATGGAGGCAAAAGTGTTTTATTCTATTTTCAACAAGCAGCCGAAAAGAGCAGATGTGTATTGGTTCATACATGTAGACGTACTGGATGAACCCTATAAAATGGATTACATGGTAACCCCGCTGGTTTCCGGCAATGTTTTCCGTATTGAGTTTATGCTGGGATTCCGTGTAGCGCCTCGTATCAACCTATATTTTAAAAAGGTTGTGGAAAACATGGTACAGAATAAAGAAGTAGATACGGTAAGCCGTTACAAATCTCTTAACCGCCAGCATGTATCCGGTGATTTCAGATTTGTTGTGATTGAAAAATTCCTGAGTTATGAAAATGAATTGCCATTTATCGAAAAGGTGATTATGGATATATATTTCCTGTTGAAAAAAATATCGTTGCATGAAGGACGCGAATTTGGATTGGACACCAGCTCTGTTACAATTGAAAAATTCCCTCTTGTTCTCATGCCTGCAAGAGAAACAAAACTGACAAGAGTTTTTGAAGAATAGTAATATACTCTCCTGCTATTTTATTAAACCGGAATATTCCGGTGTTAAAAAGCACTTTATCACAATTCCTGTCTTATTTTATTTTTGCATTCTATTTATTCTTCTTTGGAAAAGAGCAGCCATTTAAATAAAATCTCATTTGCCGGATTACTGGTAACTCTTGGAATCATTTATGGTGATATTGGCACTTCTCCGCTCTATGTAATGCAAGCCATCATAGGCGATCGTCCGATTAACAAGCTGCTGGTTTATGGTGGTCTTTCCTGTGTGTTCTGGACACTAACGCTGCAAACCACTATAAAATACATCATCCTGATATTAAGAGCTGACAACAACGGTGAGGGTGGCGTATTTGCATTATTTGCATTAGTGCGTAAGCGCGCAAAGTGGTTAGTGTTTCCTGCAATAGTAGGCGGCGCTGCTCTTATGGCTGATGGAATGATTACTCCCGCAATTACTGTAACATCTGCCGTAGAAGGGTTGAAAATTTACAACGAGAATATTTCAGTAGTGCCCATAGTCATTGTGATTCTTTGCCTGCTGTTTATTTTTCAGCGGGCGGGGACACGATTAGTGGGAAGTTCTTTCGGTCCGATAATGTTTATATGGTTTCTGATGCAGGGAATAATCGGCATCTCGAATCTTCAACATCACTGGAACATACTGAATGCCATTAATCCTGTTTATGCAATTAAACTGTTAGTGCTTTACCCGAAAGGAATCTGGTTGCTGGGGGCAGTATTTCTTTGCACTACGGGAGCAGAAGCGCTTTATTCTGACCTCGGACACTGTGGCAAGTACAATATCCGTGTGAGCTGGATTTTTGTAAAGACCTGTTTACTGCTGAATTACTTCGGGCAGGGCGCATGGCTCATGATGCACGAAGGTGAAGTATTAGATACTCAAATATTCTTCGCAGTAATGCCTTACTGGTTTGTATTTATCGGGATTATCATAGCCACTGCAGCTTCTGTCATTGCAAGCCAGGCATTAATTACCGGTACTTTTACATTAGTAAACGAAGCCATGCGGCTGAATCTATGGCCTAAAGTAAGAGTGGTTCACCCCACTGATGAACGTGGACAAATCTATGTGCCGAGCGCAAATGGGTTGTTGTTTGCCGGTTGTATTGCTATGGTATTGTTCTTTCAGCAATCACGCAATATGGAAGCGGCATACGGACTGACCATCAATTTCGGAATGTTGATGGATACTATTCTGTTTGGCGTATTCCTATATGTACGGCGCGGCTCTATTTCACTTGTGGCGTTAATGGGAATAGTTTTTATTCCTTTAGAACTGGTTTTCCTTTTTGCCAACTTCACAAAGATTGCTCACGGCGGTTTTGTTACAGTTATGATAGGTTCCGCCTTATTCCTTGTAATGTTTGTTTGGTTTAAAGCAAGAAAAATTAAAAACCGATACCTTGAGTTTTTGAATATGAAGGACTATCTGCAGCCATTGAAAGAGTTGAGCGACGATGTTTCTGTTCCGAAATATGCCTCTCATTTAATCTATCTGACCAGCGCAGATTATCCGTCGCAAATGGAATCAAAAGTGTTCTATTCTATTTTCAACAAGCGGCCGAAAAGAGCAGATGTGTATTGGTTCATACATGTGGATGTGCTGGATGAACCTTATAAAATGGATTACATGGTAACTCCGCTGATACCCGGCAATGCTTTTCGTATTGACTTCATGCTGGGTTTTCGTGTTGCGCCGCGTATCAACCTGTACTTTAAAAAGGTAGTGGAAAACATGGTGCAGAATAAAGAAGTGGATACGGTAAGCCGCTACAAATCCCTTAGCCGACAACATGTATCCGGTGATTTCAGATTTGTTGTGATTGAAAAATTCCTGAGTTATGAAAATGAATTACCCTTCACCGAAAAGATAATTATGGATATTTATTTCCTGTTGAAAAAAATATCCCTTCGTGAAGGCCGCGAATTCGGATTGGATACCAGTTCTGTTACCATTGAAAAATTTCCTCTCGTACTTATTCCTACCAAAGATGTAAAACTGACGAGGGTGTATGAAGAATAGCAGGATAAAAGAAATTTTCTAAAAGATGCCTCCCGCATCTGATGTTAATAAAAAATCAACAAGCAAATTCTTCGACCCCTTCGGAGTCGTATTCTTCTCAAATCCTTATCTTCTACAAACCTGTAATCCCTTCTGGATTAACGAACCACGAACACGAATGATATATTGGTGAATAGCGCTGAGAATGTTAAACTCTTTATTCCAACAAAAAGTAATTCTCTTTATCAGATAATTCCGCTGATTAAACCGGGCAGCACTCCGAGTACAATGGTAACAGCCGACAGCAGCAGTAACAGATAAAGCGAAGCCGGTTTTACTTTCAGCGGTTCATGCTCCGGTGACTGGAATATTGCCACTATCATCGGACGAAAATAGTAATACACGCTGATAAAAGAATTGAGTACAGCTATTGCCACTAACCATACATACCCTGCATCTACTGCCGAAGAAAAAATATAGAACTTACCAAAGAATCCTGCGGTGGACGGAATACCCGAAAGCGACAGCATGGAAATTGCCAGTACCAATCCAAGTAACGGATTTCCCTTTGCAATGCCTTTGAAACTGTTCACTGAATCGTTACCATATTGCTTTTGCACTATAAGCACAACTACAAATCCTGTTACAGCGCTCAGTCCGTAAGCTATGGAATAGAAAAGAATGGAAGAAGCAGAATAGGTATTAACTGACAACACCGCTAACAGCATATATCCTGCGTGAGCAATACTGGAGTACGCCAGCATACGCTTCATGCTGGTTTGGTAAATGGCAGTAATATTTCCCACTGTCATTGTCAGCGCTGCCACTATCCAGATTATGCTGCCCCATGATGCGGACACCGGTACAAAGCATAATTCAAATACACGGTAGAGCGCCGCAAAGCCGGCAATCTTTCCGACGGTTGCCAGATAAACTGTTACAATGGTAGGAGCGCCATGATAGGCATCCGGAGTCCAGAAGTGAAACGGTACTGCCGCCACTTTAAAAAGTAATCCGGCAAGCAGAAGAATAACTCCTGCGTAAAAAATCACCGGAAGGTTGGATTGATTTTCCTGAGTGTATGCTGCAATGGCAGATAAATCAAATGAAGCAGAAGCGCCGTAAATCAGTGCAATGCCAAACAGCATAAATCCTGTGGAGAATGCGCCAAGCAGGAAATATTTTATAGACGCTTCATTGCTTGCCATATCCTTTTTCCTTACTCCGGCTAACACATAAAACGACAGTGAAAGTATTTCCACTCCGAGAAAAAGCATCAGCATATTGGTGAAACCCGACATCACCACCGCGCCGATTAATCCGAATAAGGTAAGCGTAAAAATTTCAGGCAGATGTGCTTCTTCTTCCGAATGAAACTGATTGTAAAAGAAAATAACCAGTCCGCCCATCACAAGAGAAACTACCGAGAATGCCAAAGCAAAGTTGTCGGTTTGCAGCATGTGATTGAAAAACGATTCATTCTGATTCCATGCTGTAACACACAAAGCAACTGCCGATGCAATTCCCAACAATGAAACATAAACCGATGCTTTTCTATATTTAAAAACACCGCCAAACAACGCAATGGCTCCTGCAACCGTAAGGGCTATGAGAATATTCATACTCCGCTGAACATGGTTTTATGGTTAGCAAAAAATTCAAGAATTTGCTGAACAGAACTTCCGCTTACATCCAAAAGCAAATTCGGGAAAAGTCCAAACAGAAGAATGATAAAGCACAAAGGATAAAGCACAGCTTTTTCAACCATACTTAATGAACTGTTAACCGACTCAGATGCTTCCGACAACTCTCCGAGAAAAACTTCACGATACATTCTGAACATATACACTGCACCGATAATTATGGTAGTGCCTGCAATTACCGCTGTCCACATATTCCAATCATAGATGCCGAACAGCAACAGGAACTCGCCTACAAATCCGTTTGTGAGTGGAAGCCCGATATTACCAAGCAGCAGAATCATAAATGTTACAGCCAGCACTCTTGAACGGTTGGCAATTCCTCCCAATTCAGAAATCATGCGTGTACCGGTTTGCCGTTCTATAATATCTATAAGAAAGAAAATAGTAACCACATTTACTCCGTGGTTAAAACTTTGCAACAATGCGCCCTGCAATCCTTGCACATTCAGCGCAAAAATTCCTGCAGCTATCAATCCCACATGCGCTATGGAAGAATAGGCAGCGAAAGTTTTTAAATCTCTTTGCTTGATAACAATGATACCGCCATACACTATACCGATTACACAAAGGAACATTGCCAGCGCTCCCCATTGTTCCATTCCTGCCGGAAGAATCGGCACTACAAAACGAATTAAACCATAAATACCCATCTTCAGCATGATGCCTGCCAGCAGCATAGTTCCTGCAGTAGGTGCAACCGTGTAGGTTTCAGGTTGCCATGTGTGAAAAGGGAAAATCGGAATCTTCACTGCAAACGCTACAAAGAATGCCCAGAACAACCATGCCTGCTCCGTAGCTGATAAGTTGAGTGAATAAAAAGAGGTAATATCAAAAGTGTGGTCACCCGGAGTTTTAAAATAAAGATAGATAATGGCTAACATCATAAATAAACTGCCCGCCATTGTGTAAATGAAAAATTTCAGAGTGATACGGACACGATTTTCACCGCCCCAGTATCCGCAGATAAAATAGATAGGAATAAGCGCAAGTTCATAACACACATAAAACAGAAATGCATCTTTTGCCACAAACACACCTAACATTCCTGCTTCCATCAATAGAATCAATGAGTAAAATACAGATGCACTTGAGTAATCTCTTTTAAAAGTTGCGAGTATGATAAATGCAGATATTAATGTGGTAAGCATGACCATCACTAAAGAAATACCATCAATCCCGACATGAAAACGAATACCAAAGTTTTCTACCCATGAGGCGTCAAACTCAAACTGTGTGGTTGCATCCGGCACAAACCGGGCATACATCACAAAAGAAACGGCAAGTGTTACAAGTGATCCTGCAAAAGCCACTACTGCAGATTGTTTTCCTTTTAAAATGAATGTAGGAACAATAAAGAGTAATGGTAACGCAAGTAATAATACTGTCAACATATCAGAATCCTCCAACTTTTATTATTCCATAAAATAAAATGGCAGCTATGCCCAGTACCATAATCAGTACATAAAAACCAATGTTGCCGGTTTGTAACTGTCGTAACATATTACTTAGATAAATGGTAAAACTTCCTCCGCCTTCCACTATGCCGTCAACCACTTGCCGGTCAACTACTCTTCCAAGAGCAGAAGAAATCAAATCCATCGGTTTTACAATCAACGCATTATAAATTTCATCCACATAAAATTTATGGTAAGATAACTTGTTCATTTTACTCATCTTCTCTTCGTGCATTACCTG
>CAYRJA010000006.1:29913-33417 GCA_964424455.1 uncultured Bifidobacteriaceae bacterium | reverse complement strand
ATGAACTTCCTGCTTTGCATAACGCTGTTGAGTGTAATAGTAAATCACTGCTACAATCGCTATTGACAACAGCATGGTTGAATATTCAATCAAGTGAGAGGGTTCATTCAACACTAATCGTGAATTGTCAGTGAATATGGGTGCAAGGTATCCGGCGAGTGAATGTTTCCCGCCCAGCGCTTCGGGAATACCAAAGAATCCGCCAACAACTGACAGTACAGCCAGTGCAATCAGAGGCATTGTCATCACTTTAGGCGATTCATGTAAATGTTCCAACTGGTGATGTGTCCCACGAAATTCTCCGAAGAAAGTCATCATCAGCATACGGAACATATAAAATGCAGTAAGTACAGATGTGAGCAACAGAATAAAATACAGCCAGAATGATTGTGAATAAGCTGCTACTAAAATTTCATCTTTTGAAAAGAATCCTGCAAACGGTGGAAACCCGCTGATGGCAAGAGTAGCTATCAGTATAGTGATAAATGTAACAGGAAGATGTTTACGAAGTCCGCCCATATTCCGGATATTCTGCTCTCCGCCCATTGCATGAATCACGCTTCCTGCTGCAAGGAATAATAAAGCTTTGAAGAACGCATGTGTCATCAAATGAAACATTCCTGATGAATAGTGCGACACTCCAAGCGCCACAAACATATATCCCAACTGACTTACGGTAGAATAAGCCAGCACTTTTTTAATATCATTTTGGGTGAGCGCCATCAATGCGGCAAACAGTGCAGTTGCACAGCCAATGATTGCTACAAATCCAAGTGTTACCGGCGAAAGTGAGTATAATATATTGGAGCGGACTATCATGTAAATACCTGCAGTAACCATTGTTGCCGCATGTATCAGTGCAGATACCGGTGTAGGACCTGCCATGGCATCAGGCAGCCATGTATAAAGCGGAATTTGTGCGCTCTTTCCCATAGCGCCAATGAAAAAGCAAAGAGTGATACCTATTATTTTCGGATCGCCTGCTGAAAAATGAACGGCTCCGTCAAACACCCCTTTAAAATCAGTTGTACCGAAAGTGTAGAAAGTCAGGAATATGCCGAGCATAAAACCTAAGTCACCAATCCGGTTCATGATAAAAGCTTTGTTTCCGGCAGCAGTATAATCTTTGTTCTTAAACCAGAAGCCAATCAGCAGATAAGAACACAAACCCACACCTTCCCATCCGATATACACCATTACATAGTTAGCGCCCATCACCAGAATCAACATGCAGAGCATGAACAGATTCATATAAGAGAAAAACTTACCGAAGCCCTCATCACCGCGCATATAGCCGATAGAGTAAACATGAATCAGAAAACCCACGCCTGTTACTATCAGCATCATCAGAATGCTGAGCCGGTCAACATAGAGAGAAAAATCAACTGAAAAATTTCCTGCGGTAATCCAGTGGAACAAATCCACCTGAACCGCTTTTCCTCCTGATGAAATGTCGGAGAAGAAAATAATGATGGTGGCTAAAAACGATATTAACACAGTGCCACAGCCGATAGCTGCCGCTGCTGATTCCGATAACTTCTTGTATCCCAAGCCGTTTAAAACGAATCCAAGCAACGGCATCAGAGGAACTAACCAGATTAATTCTGACATTAAAGATATTTATAGCAGCGCAAATGTAATGATTCAATGGAAAGATAAAAGACAAGTTGAGTCAAGTATGTGAATATGTCTGTGAACTCTTGTAATATTTAGTTTGCACAATAAAATTGAAGGTGTATGAAAATTGATGTTGAGTGGTGGGTTTTTATTTTTTTTCGTTTATCGTTAGCATTATTTCCCTGAAACTTTCCAAACCAGCTTCTAAGTTTTCTATTATATCTCCGGCTAATACATCAGGGTCGGGGAGGTTGTCAAGGTCTGCTAGTGATTTGTCTTTGAGCCATGTGATGTCAAGCGAAGTTTTATCACGGGCAATAATTTCTTCGTAAGAAAATTTTCTCCACCTGCCTTCGGGGTTGGTTTCAGCGATATAAAGTTCTTTCCGTTTGCGTCTGTTGTTAGGATTGTAACACGAAATAAAATCTTTCAGGTCTTCCACCTTCAACGGATTTTTCTTTAATGTAAAATGTATGTTGGTTCTGAAATCGTAAATCCAAATCTCTTTTGTCCACGGCTCTTTTGCTGCCGGTTTGTTGTCAAAGAAAATCACATTGGCTTTTACACCCTGCTTATAAAAAATTCCCGTTGGCAAACGAAGTATGGTGTGTAGCTCTGTTGTCTCCATCAGCTTCTTACGAACTGTTTCACCAGCGCCACCTTCAAACAAAACATTGTCGGGCACTACAACGGCTGCTTGTCCTGTTGTGTTCAGCATGGTTCGGATATGCTGCACAAAATTCAATTGCTTGTTGCTGGTAGTCTCCCAGAAGTCCTGGCGGTTATAGGTTAAATCGTCTGTGTCCTGTTCACCTTCGTCATTGGTGAAAGTCATGCTGCTCTTTCTGCCGAATGGCGGATTTGCCAAAACATAATCCACTCTCAAACCTGAATCAGCAACCAACGCATCAGCAGGTGAAATAAAGTTATCTGAATCAATGTCGCCTATGTTGTGCAGGAACATATTCATCAAACACATTCTTCTTGTGCTTGCCACAATTTCATTTCCAAAAAAAGTTTTGAATTTCAAAAATTGTTTTTGCTCTTTGTCAAGATTTTCTTTTGCGATGTAATCATACGCTGCAAGAAAAAAACCTCCTGTGCCGCAAGCAGGGTCGGCAATGGTTTTATTCGGTTGCGGTTGCACACATTCTACCATTGCTTTGATTAATGCTCTTGGCGTAAAATATTGTCCTGCTCCGCTTTTCGTGTCCTCTGCGTTTTTCTCCAACAGCCCTTCGTAAATCTGTCCTTTCACATCTGCACCCATTGTACTCCACTGCTCCTCGTCAATCATGTGAATGAGTTTGTAAAGTTTTGCAGGGTCTTGAATTTTATTTTGGCTCTTGGTAAAAATCTGTCCTAAAATTCCTTTCTCTTGCGAAAGTTCACGAAGCAAAGTGGAGTAGTGTAATTCCAAATCAGCGCCTTTCAAATCATTCAAACTTTCCCAATTGTAATTTTTTGGAATGGGCAGTTTGCGATTGTATGGCGGTTTTGAAAACTCGTCTGCCATTTTTAAAAACAGCAGGTAAGTGAGTTGCTCCAGATAATCTCCGTAGCCAACACCATCGTCTTTTAATACAGTGCAGAAACTCCAAACTTTACTGATGATGCCTGATGAATTGTTGTTCATTTTTCCTTTTATTTATTTCGCTCCTACGGAGCTTTTGTTTGATTTTCGTTTGTTGTTATTAACATTTTGCTGCTCCGCAGCTAAGAACCGGAGGTGCGTTATATTGATGAAAGAATAACACCGGTTTCTTGTGCAGCACCGGAAGTGCGTTATATTGGTAAAAGGGTAACACCGGTTTCTTGTGCAGCACCGGAAGTGCGTTATATTGATAAAAGGGTAATACCGGTTTCTTTTGCAGCACCGGAGGTGCG
>CAYRJA010000006.1:0-29813 GCA_964424455.1 uncultured Bifidobacteriaceae bacterium | reverse complement strand
TTATATTGATGAAAGAATAACATCGGTTTCTTGTGCAGCACCAGAGGTGCGTTATATTGATGAAAGAATAACATCGGTTTCTTGTGCAGCACCAGAGGTGCGTTATGTTTATAGAAAATAACAGAAGAAAGGCAATATAGCTCCGTAGGAGCGAGATTAAATTTCCTCAAAGATGTATTCTGTCTTAAAATCAATTTCATATCGTTTAAAAATTCAATGTATTCTTCTCTGAAAGATTTTATTTTATGATGTTCTTCCTGATTTCGGATGTAGTTAACAATTGTATCAAGTTGTGAATGTCCAAGCGTAAAAGCGCCAAACCCATGTTGCCATTCAAACTTTCCGGTTATCCATTTTTGCTCATTGATAAAACGGGATGAATTAGCTTTTACATCCCGTATCAAATCAGATAAATTGAAATCGGGTTTTGTTCCGATAAGCATGTGAATATGGTCGGGCATACCATTGATTGCAATGAGTTTTTGGTTTTTATTGGTGACGATTCCTGTGATGTATTTGTAGAGTTCCTCTTTCCATGTGGATGAAATGAGGTTAGCTCTGCCTTTTACGGCAAATACCACATGAAAATATAATTGGGTGTAGGTGTTTGCCATTGTTTATTTCGCTCCTACGGAGCTGTGTTTTGACTGTGATTTCTTTTTGCTATAAACATTTCGCTGCTCCGCAGCTTTTTTCATGGCTCTTATTTTCTCCAACAGTTTTGCAGCCGGTTCATCCTTCGGATTCTGCTCCACCAATTTTCCTTCAAACGCTTTTTTCAAAATGCTTAACCGCAGTGCTTCGGCTTGCTGCAAACTTTCTGAAATGGTTTCTTCCATCTTATCGCATACGGAAAGACGGGATTCGATTGATTTTACAATTTTTTCTTGTTCTTTTTTAGAGCAAACAGGCAATTCCAAATTCTGAATTTTACTTAAACTCAAGGTGTGTAATCCTGAAGTTGAACTTGCCTGCAATTTAATTTTGTCTCTTCCAATTTTTGAACAGAAAAAATAAAGAGCATACTTTGGAAATATTAATGTAGAGGGTCTGGCTTTTATTAAATGATTTTGATGAACACAATTTTTAACGGATCCATTCCAAAGTGCAACTCTTCCTATTTGTTCAATGCTTCCATTTCCTTCAACGAATATCAAATCATCAACTTCCAATCTGGCTCTTTCAACCTCCTTTTCTTCCAAACCAATCGTATGCATATTTGATAAATCAAGGGAATTAAAATAAACATTAGCAACTCTGAGAAACGGTAATTTGAGTTTATGTTTTTCTCGGGTGCTATTTTTTGTAATTCCTCCTGATATTTTTGAAACATCGCCCAATTTTTTCCATTCCCACCCCTCCGGCAATTCTCCATTGTCTGCACTGTGATTTTTTTGATTTTTGTGAGGGGCATGATTTTTTGTTTTATTATCATGTACATCATCTGCATCATATAAATCACGGTTCAGACGAGTAAGCTTCCCCTCAAACGCCCATTTCAACACTGCCTGCCTGTAAACTTTAAGTTGCTGTTGTGTGGTTTTTAAAGTTTCAATGCCTTTGTCTAATTCGGTAAAGAGTTCTTCTATTTTGGAAACGATACGATTGATTTCATTTTGTGGTGGAAGCGGAATTTCTGTCTCTTTCAGCACCTCACCTGAAATTGCATTGAAGGTTGTTCCTGTTCCTTTTTCATCAAGTTGTTTCTCTATTAAATTCAAAAAATAAAAGACGAACAAATTGTTTTGCGGAAAACGAATTGCAGCAAGTCCTCGTCCAATGCAACATGTTTCATTAGCAATGTTAGTTGCTCCAACTGGTGCACGAACTGAAAGAAGGATGTCATTTGGTTCTGCGATTTTATTTGGTTCAGTGCACCATTTCTCAACTACCGGATGTAGGTCTGTAAATTCTTTTTTCCCTTGAAAGAATGGTAGCCCTTTTCCAATTCTATTATAGGTTGATGATGACGGGGATTGACCCATTATAATTTCACACACTTCTCCCAGTTTCACCACTTCCCAGCTTGCCGGTATGTTTTCTTTGTCAATCATTTTTTGCTCTCAGTCAAATAGCCATTAAATAAGATTTTATACCCAAAATGGTTCCCAGTTACATATTCATTACATAAGATTTTGCCTCTTAGGATGGTCTCTATCACATACTCATCACATATTAAATAGCTGAAAATCAGTATCATTTTGTTTAAAAGCAGGGTTTCTATCACATGCCCATCACATAAACTTTTATGCCCAAAAGGTTTTCTGGTTACATAGCCGTTACATAAAGAATCATTGATAATCAATGATTTAATTTTCAAATACCCCCCTTCTGTTACATATCCATTACATACTTTTTTCATGCCCAAAATGGAATATAGTTTATTGATCTATTAGATTGATTTGGCGCCTCGGCTTCCTTTATCAAATTAGCAGTAAGTGTTTCTTTAATAATTTTTGATGCAATAGGATAATTTGAATCAACAATTTTAAATCGTTCTCTCACACTTTGGTTAGTCGTTTTTTCATTCGTCACATATCTCAAACAACAATGCTGATAACAAGCCATCACTTTTTCGTTTTTATTCATGGCATTTAATGTTTTATGTGCAAACAAAATAGCAACGGTATGTTTTTCTTTCAACCGTACATCCAAAGGCGGCAACTGATACAATTCAATATTGGTAATTACTTTATCAATGCCGCTTCCTCTTTCTTCACAAATACGAAACCTTCGCATCATGGCAGCCAAATCCTCGTTGCGGCTTTGATATTCATCTATGAAGCGGTTGGGAGTAATCAATGGCAAACCGGGATTTGAAATTTCAATGCGGTCAGAAAAGATTTCGACTACAGGTCCGGTTCCTCTTTCTTCAAAGTCCTGGTGAATAATGGCGTTTGCCACTAATTCACGAATTGCAATTTCGGGAAACATACTTACGGTATCTCTTAATGCCTGTCCTATAACTTCATTGGAAGGCAACAAATCGTTGATGTATTTTATCATTCCTTCAAATCCAACCGCGTAACCGTATTTTCCTTCATGCTCTTTGATGGTTTTCAATTTGTCCTTTCCGGAATAATGGATAACACGAACTGCTTTGCGTTTCACTGCATCAAAATCACGAATATTTTTTGCAAACAGCAGCGCACCCAAATTGGTAATTGCATAACCAACTGCTGACGGGTTAATAAATTTTTCGCTTACAAATTTTTCAATTACTGCTTCACGGGTTGAAGGATAAGGGATTTTTGATAAATCAAAATAACACTGGGTATCAAGAAGGGCTACCACATCAGCTCCCGATTCAACATGCAGTGCTATTCCTTTTTCAAAAATTTGCTTTTGCCCTTTCATCCAAATCTTTTTTTCTTTTTCAGGAAAATCCTTGAGAGAACGGGTTATGCTTCCTACCCTGATATAGTCGTGTTGTGAAAAGCATGTTGGCTGGCTATGTGACGCCTGAATCTGAAATAGTGAAATTGGCTTTCCGATATAGACTGTTTCATGGATAGAAATTTCTATTCTTGGTGAAAGCCGCTGCAACAGCCAATGCTCCAATTCCTCATTGCCGACTTTGTACATAGATGCATTGAACGAAGTTCCTTCGGGTTGCAGTGTTACATCATTAATTCCGAAAACCAAGTAGCCATGAGGTTCGCTTTGCAAACAAGCGCCATTACTTAATGCGGAAATATATTTTCCAATTTCTTCCTCAGTTTTCAAATTCATCTTAAACTCTACCCACTCACATTCTTTTGGAAGTTTCAAAAGCCGGTCAATGATTTTATGTAATTCCTGTTCTGTCATTATGCTGCCAATATTGTCTGAACTGTGATTTATTTGATTGATATGAGTACATGATTCAGGACTTTGCTTATGATTTAAATTTTTTGTTTTCTAACCTGTGAAATTTAAGTTTTATTTCTCCGAAATTAATAAGTAAGCCGATTTCAAGATTGTAGGCTTCCAAATAATTAATGGCTTGTGCTAAATGCACCGGTTCCAATTGGGTAAGCGCTTTTAGTTCTACGCTGATTTTATCTTCCACCAAGAAATCAACTCTCCTTGTGCCAACCTGTTTTTGTTTATAAAAAATTGGCATTTCAAACTCTCTTGCAAACACTATTCCCTGCAATTCAAATTCATATTCTAATGCTCGTTGATAAATGACTTCCTGGAAGCCATTTCCCAATGCCTTATGAACTTCCATAGCACAGCCAATTATTTTCCCTGTTAACGCAGAATATTTATATGCCTCATTAATCATTTTTTCAAAAAAATTCATGATTATCATATTCATCACATCCATCACAGTTCAGACATTATGCAGCTAATGCTTCATTAAGTTCGTTAATGATTTCATACAACTCATTGCCGAAAGCGTTGTATGCTTTGCCCAACATTCCCTGTCCAATCAATTCAAAGTCGTCAGCTTCAAAATGAAATGAGTTCATGATTTGGCCTTTCATCATGTTTATGAAAATCATTTGCTCATCGGTAAAGCGGTTGTGTTTGCCAGCGTTCTTTTTCAAAATCCATTGCTGAAAATTCTTTGCAGCGGTGGTGTCGTAAGTGGTCAGCGTTTCATCAATGCCGCACACTTTACGAATCAAACTCACCAGTGCAATTTCTTCTGTGAGTGGCGAACCGTTTACTTTTTCCAACGCTGCATAAGCACGATACACATTCATGGGTGCAAGTGTGGGCTTGTCGGTTTTCAAAAGTTGAACTACATCTTTTATCATGCTCAATGTGAGTTCACGCCTGCGGAACGGCTGCGAATAAAAAATCTGTAACGCAATGATTTCATCTTTGTGCTGTGCAATCCATGTTTTAAAATCTGCAACGATGTTTTGTGCCTGTTCGGTGTTGGCGGTGTTCCAACCTGCATTTATGAGTGTGTCGGGATTGGTAATGTCAATGGTTTGCTCATGCAACCTGCGAACATTTTCAATGTAGTTGTTCAGATCGCCTGTAAAAACTTTGGTGGCTTCTTCCAAAATTTCTGAATGTAATTTGTTGAACGCTTCTTCTTTTTTTATCGGTGCTTCACCAGCCATTTCTGTTTCAACTTTCGTTCTTAAATCTTCAAGTGTGTCGGGATTGTAAGCGTTCAATAATTCTTTCACCACTTGCGAAATATTTTTTCCTTCGGCTTTGTCGGCAAACATTTGTTTCTCCTGTTCGGTGATTTGTTTTTCCAAACGAATCAAACGGTTTGCAAGTGATGTAAATAGATCTTCGTCTCTTGCTCCAACATTCACTGCACCTAACAAATCTTTCAAAGGAACTCCGGGCTTTTTCTCCAATGGTCTGCTGTCGGTTTTGCAACTCTTGGTTACACCCACTGCATCCACAATCACAAAATGATTTTTGGTGAACTTGGCAGAAGGAGAAACTTTTTTCAAATCATCCAACGGAATTACCCGTGTCCCTCTGCCTTTCATCTGCTCAAAATAATTTCTGCTCCGCACATCACGCATGAACAACAAACACTCCAACGGCTTCACATCCGTGCCTGTGGCAATCATGTCAACGGTAACTGCGATTCTCGGATAAAACTCGTTGCGAAAATTTTGCAGCGTTCCCTTCGGGTCTTTTTCGCTGTAAGTAATTTTCCGGCAAAATTTATTTTCCTCTCCAAATTCTTCTCTCACAATATTGATGATGTCGTCAGCATGCGAATCTGTTTTGGCAAAGATTAAAGTTTTGGGAACTTCAAACTTTCCGTCTTTGTCGTAACGCTTTTCTTCTTTGAAAATGACTGGGAGTTTTTCCTTGAATGTTTTTATGATTAGCCGAATTTGATTTGGGTTCACCACATCTTTGTCCAACTGATTTGCTCCGTAGGTTTCGTTTTCGTCTTGCAAATCCCAACGCTTTTTCCGTGAAAGTTTTTCTCTGCGTTCTACATACTCACCTGCTTCAATGGTTGCTCCCTGTTGTGTGATTTTTGTTTCAATCGTGTAAACATCATAGCCCACATTCACTCCGTCAGTGATTGCCTGTTCGTGCAAGTATTCACTCACGATGTTTTGATTGAAGTAACCGAAAGTTCGGTTGTCGGGTGTTGCTGTCAAACCAATTTGAAATGAATCGTAATACTCCAACACTTGCATCCACAAATTGTAAATGCTGCGGTGACATTCGTCTATCACGATGAAATCAAAAAACTCTATCGGTAGTTTTTCAGAATACACAACCGGTATTGGTTCTTTCGGTTGCCACCTTTCATTTGGGTTTTCTTCTTCGGCTGTTTCTTCCAACTCTGTTCCTTTCAGTATGGAATACAACCGTTGAATGGTGCTGATGTAAACATTGTTGTCAGTAGGAATGAAACTTGATTTCAAACGATGTACTCCATAAATGGAAGTGAATAAACGGTTGTCGTCATTCGGTAAATAAGACATGAACTCCTGTTCGGCTTGCTCACCAAGGTTTTTGGTGTCAACCAAAAACAAAATCCGTTTTGCATTGGTGAATTTCAGCAAGCGATAAATGAAAGTGATGGCGGTAAAAGTTTTTCCAGAACCTGTCGCCATTTGAATCAATGCTTTTGGCTTGTAATCTTTGAATGACTTTTCAAGCTCTGTGATTGCTTTGGTTTGACAGTTGCGAAGTCCAACTGTTTTTAATTCAGGTAAGTCAAGCAAACTTTTGCGAAGTGATTTTTCATTCTTCAACCACTTGCTGAAAGTTTCCGGTCGGTGAAAAGTGAAAACATTTCTTGAACGGGGTTTCGGGTCACGAAAGTCAGTGAACCTTGTTACATCGCCCGTGCTCTCATACACGAAAGGCAATGGGTCGTTGTTAAGATATTTGAGTTTGCTTTTTGCATATTCTTCACTCTGCATTTCGTGAACTGTCAAACGAACCGCTTCTTCTTCTCGCTTGGCTTCAATAACTCCAACAGGTTTTTTGTCAACGAACATTACATAGTCCGTTTCCTTTCCGTCTTGTGTCAGGTAATAGCGAGCCACAACACCACTGCTTGCATTAAGGTCAATTTTGTCCTTGTCCTGAATAACCCAGCCGCTGGCAACCAAAAGGTTGTCAATCTTGTCTCTTGCTATTTGTTCAGGGTCTTGGTTTGGCTGCGGCATTAATATTATAAATAGTTTTCAAAGATAGTCTTTGAGAATTAATATTGCTTGAAGCGAAAAGAATACAATACAACTCCGGATTCATTTCATACAACCCGGATTGGATAAACAGATTCCATAAACAGAAACTTAAACAGTTTCTCAAATTCTTTATCTTTCGCCTCCAAAATTTTTTTCTTATGAAAAACATCATCGCTATGTTGTTGCCCGCAGTTGTAATAATGGCTTCTTCCTGTAACACTAAAACAGAAGAATCTAAAGAAACTAAAACACCGGAGTTCAAAGTAATGACAGAAAGTTTTGCCGACCTGGGCATACTTCGTTATCAGGTTCCGGGTTTTGACTCGTTGAGTTTGCAACAAAAGCAACTCTGCTATTATTTGAGTCAGGCAGCTCTTAGCGGAAGAGATATAATGTATGATCAGAATTATAAAAACAATCTGCTCGTTCGTAAAACACTTGAAGCTATCATTACCGGTTATCAGGGCGACACAGCTTCTGCCGACTGGAAAAATTTTATAGTGTATGCAAAACGGGTTTGGTTCAGCAATGGTATTCACCACCATTACAGTAATAACAAGTTTGTGCCAGAATGTTCTCAGGAATTTTTTACTCAGCTAATCAATGCAACAGATGCTTCAAAACTTCCGCTTGACAGTAACCAGTCTATCGAACAGTTCACGGCAGGAATTCTTCCTGTTATTTTTTCATCTGACATTGCTCCCAAAAAAGTAAATCTTGATCCTAAAGCAGATTTGATTTTAACTTCTGCAGTAAACTTTTATGAAGGTGTTACACAAGCAGAAGTAACGAAGTTTTACAATGCAATGGTTAATAAGAATGACCATACTCCGCCATCTTACGGATTAAACAGCAAGCTGATGAAAGAAAATGGCAAACTGGTAGAGCATACATGGAAAGTAGGCGGAATGTATTCTCCGGCAGTAGAGAAAATTATTTACTGGCTGCAAAAGGCATCCGGCGTTGCAGAAAATGAACAGCAGAAAAAAGTGATAGACTTGCTGGTAGAATATTATCAGACAGGTGATCTAAAAAAATATGATGAATACTCTATTGAATGGGTAAAGGATACTGCTTCTACAGTTGATTTTATAAACGGATACATTGAAGTTTACAATGACCCGCTTGGTATAAAAGGTTCTTACGAATCAGTGGTTTCAATAAAGGATTTTGAAGCCAGCAAACGCATCAAAGCAATCGGCGATCAGGCACAGTGGTTTGAAGATAATTCGCCAATCATGAATGAGCATAAGAAAAAAGATGTAAAAGGAATTTCTGCCAAAGTAATTAATGTAGTAATGGAAGCCGGCGATGCAGCGCCTTCCACACCTATCGGCATCAATCTGCCAAATGCAGAATGGATTCGTGAAATTCATGGTTCGAAATCTGTTAACCTTGGTAATATAGTGGACGCATACAACGAAGCAAGTAAAACCAGCGGCATGTTGGAAGAATTTTATTCAGGCGAAGACATCATTCAGCGGTTGAAGAAATACTCTTCACTTTCCAGCAAGCTGCATACAGACATGCACGAAGTCATCGGTCATGCTTCAGGAAAGGTTAATAAAGGAGTAGGCACTACAAAGGAAACATTAAAGAACTATGCTAACACATTGGAAGAAGCGCGGGCAGATTTGGTAGCGCTGTACTACATACTTGATCAGAAACTGGTTGACATTGGGGTAATGCCTTCGCTGGAAGTTGGCAAAGCTGAATACGACTCTTATATCAACAACGGGCTGATGATTCAACTTACCCGCCTTCCTGCCAATGAAAATCAGTTGGAAGAAGCGCACATGCGTAACCGTCAGTTGATTGCTAAATGGGTTTATGAAAAAGGAGAAAAGGATACAGTGATTTCAAAAATTCAGAAAGACGGTAAAACTTATTTTGTGATTAACAACTATGATAAACTGCGTGATTTGTTCGGTCAGTTGCTGCGTGAAGTACAGCGGATAAAATCAGAAGGCGACTACAAAGCCGGTCATGATTTAGTTGAAAATTACGGAGTAAAGGTTGACCCTGAGTTGCACAAAGAAGTTTTAGCCCGCTACGAAAAGTTAAAGATTACTCCTTACAAAGGATTCATTCAGCCAAAGCTTGTTCCTGTAATGAACGGTGATACCATCACTGATGTGAAAGTGGAATACCCTGATGACTTTATGAAGCAAATGCTTTATTTCAGCAAGGAATACGGGACACTGCCTGTAAAGAATTAAAAACTGTAACCGATTCTTTACTTAGAATCTCGGACAGTAAATTGATTTTTTACCGAGCGAGTTAATCACTCCGGTATAAAGAAGCGAAAATTCAGGTCCGCCAAATCCGCTACTGGCTCTTACCAGTGACGAAGTGTTCATGTCATAGCTGAACGCAAAGGAAAGGCGATCTACATCGAAGCGTGTAATAAATATGAACGCATCGTTCCAGCGGTACCATGAACCCAGATAGAGTGAATATTTCGGAATCATTGTTTTGTCAAGTCGGATACGCACAAAAGTCCCTGTGTTAACTTCACGATGCGTTCCCTGTTGAGCATAGAACATTCTCGGATATAACTGGATGGTACGGTTGATGCGCAGTCCTGCACCTGCATTTAATATCACTTTCCGGTTAAGCACTGCATCAAATTTCTCTCCTGTAAAAGAAATGTTTGGCTGGTTGATGTGAAACATGGCAGCGCCGATGTTGAAGTTAGTACTTTCATCATTTATGAAATTATACTCTACTCCCGCTGAGAAATCAGCATAATTTTTTGTCGGAGTTACTACCCCACTGCTTGCCTTTCCGAAATACTCGTTATCGAAATGCAGATTGTTGTAATCGAAATGTGTATTGTAATAATTTACTGAAGAACCTACACCGATATATTGATTACCAAAATGACTTATCTTTTTGTTGTACGAAAATGCAAGTCCGAATTGGGTAGTTGTAAAATTCGCATCTCCTGCCTTGTCGGTAGTGGCTAAAAATCCTACTCCGAAGATGTCGTTCTTTTTCCGCTTGTTGGTTAAACTCAAATCTGCAGAGCCGGAAAAGGTACTATAGGGAGCTGTAACACTCTGCCACTGATTCTTATAAATACCCGCCAAACGGAAGTTGCCATTGAAGAATCCTGTTTGTGCCGGATTGATATGAAGCGGAGTGGTGTAAAACTGTGAGAAGTGCACATCCTGTGCATTCAAACTGTTACAGAAGATGAAAGCTGTAATTGCTATACTGTAAATGTGTTTTCTCATTATATTAATTTGTTATCTTATTAAGGTTATGTTTCCTTGCCGGATGACGGATTCTCCGTTAGTACAGACTGCCTGTATATAATATACATACACACCTGCCACCACCGGTTTGCCATTGAGCGTACCGTCCCAACCTTCACTCTGATTAGTTGTTTCAAATACAAGGCTACCCCAACGGTCATAAATCCTTATAAAGTTTATTGATTTGAGTCCCTGGCTTCTTACAAAGAATTTATCATTCTCTGCATCACCGTTAGGCGTAAAAGCATTAGGTATGTACATCACATCTCCCGGGCATCCGACAAAAACAATAACTGAATCAGCAACCCGGCAACCCATATCGTTTCTAAAGCTAACTACATAAGTAGTTGTAACAGATGGTGACGCAGTAGGATCAGCGCAATCTGTACAGCTTAACCCTTCAGCAGGCGACCACATATATCCGCCAGTTGGTCCGGTAGCGCTTAATTGTGTCTTGTCTCCGGCAACAATTATTATATCCTGACTGGCAGTCAGTTTAGGTAAAGGATGAACCTCAACAAACACATAACCGGTATCAGCAAAACATAATCCATCAGAAGCGATAACCTGATAGTTGATTGATTTAACAGGAGAAGCAAATGGCATTGCGATGTGAGGATTTTCCAACCACTTCTCAGGATACCAATTGTATAGCTGTCCGCCTGCTGCAAAAAGCTGCACCGTGCTTCCTTCACATATATCTGTTTTCGGGCTTACCTTCAGCTTGAACGGGTGAATAACTGTTACAGTAACAGAGTCTGTGTTTTCACAGCCGAACACATCCGTACCCTTTACAAGATATTGAATAGTCTGCATTGAATTTACTGTAGGGTTAGATACATCTGTAGCAGACAAACTCATATCCGGCGACCACAAATAACTAACTCCTCCGGTTGCCTGAAGTGTAGTTGAATTGCCTTCACACAAATTAATGTTCTGTCCTGCATCTACCGCAGGCAGTGAATGAACAACTACCTGTACATTGTCATTTGCCTGACAATTATTACTGTCTGTAACAGTAACCATGTAATTGGTTGTTACTTTAGGAGTAGCTTCAGGTGTGGCGCTATCCGGATTTTTCAGAGTTGCCACCGGCGACCATTTGTAAGAAACACCTCCTGATGCGCTTAATACAGTGCTCTTGCCAAAACAGATTTCAGCATCATTTCCTGCATTGGCAGTGGGCAATGCATTCACCTTTACAATAATTGTATCGTAACTGACACATCCATGAATGCTTATTCCTTTGAGTGAATAAGATGTTGTAACTGTTGGAGAAGCTACCGGCGATACTGTAGTTGTACTGTTTAACCCTGAAGAAGGGCTCCATTCATAGGAGTTTCCGCCGGAAGCGCTTAGTGTAACATTCTTGCCGTAACAAATTGTTTTATCTGTTCCTGCATTAATAACGGGGAGGGAATTTACTGTAACCACTGCATGGTCAGCAGCCGTACAGCCAAAAGCATCTGTAACATTTACCGTGTAGGTTGTAGTAACAGTTGGAGAAGCAATGACCTGAGACCCTGTTGTAACATCCAGTGTCGCTGAAGGACTCCATGCATAGTTTGCTCCGCCTGAAGCGGAAAGTTTTACACTGCCGTTGATACAAATCATTTTGTCATTCCCTGCATTTGCGGGCGGATAATTCCTTACTGTAACAGTATGCTCAGCAGAGTCCTTACATCCATATATCGAACTGATGGTAAGTTGGGTAAGATATGTCCCCGGCTGATTATATAAATGTGACGGTGACTGTAATGCTGATGTATTCTGACTTCCGCTTGCAGCATCATTAAAATTCCATTTGTATGTTGCAATAGGTTCTGCAGCAATAGTCTTATCCGTAAACTGAACAGCATTTACCGGGCATATTTCACTTGTACTCAAACTAAAATCTGCTTTCGGATTAGGATGAACAATTATTGAATCCTTAGCAACAGCAGTACATCCTAATGCATCCGTCATTTGTAAATGAATAAGGTAAGTTCCCGGGGTGCTATAATCGTGAGTTGGGTGCTGAAGTGAAGATGTATTATTATTTCCGCTTGCCGGATCACCAAAACTCCAGTCCCAATTTTTAATCTTTACCAATGAACGGCTGCTATCCGTAAAGCTAATTTGCCCTGACTGACAAAGAGAGGTAGGTGTAAGTTTGAAATCTGCAGAGGGAATAGATACTGTTACAGAATCCAAAGGAAGCGCATACACACATCCTAATCCATCATTTAATATCAGCTTGGGATGATAGATTCCGTTTTGTGTGTAGGTATATGAAATGGTGTCTTTAGCCAATTGCTGAACGCTGCCATCTCCGAAATTCCAGATGTAGTATATAGTGTTGGCTGATTTGGCTCTGAAGAAAACATTTAACGGGGCACATCCTTCAGCAGGTGTGGCTGTTACATTTGCCATGGGTCCCGTAATATTTATATACTTTTTGAAAGTGATAGTATTGGAGCATCCGCTGGCGGTAGTCATTGTTAGCTTTACATCAAACGAACCCGGTTTAGTATAAATATGGAATGGGTCCTTCGTAGCGGAACTGGAGCCATCACCAAAATCCCATAGCCATTTCGTTGTGGTATCACTCCCCGTTGATAAATTGGAAAAGTGAACCTGCAATGGCGGACAACTGGTAGCAACACTATCTGCCGAGAAGTTGGCGTTGGGTGTTACAACATGGATGTACTGGTACTTCGTAAGAGAATCTTTACACCCCCACCAGTTTGAAATACTTAATTTTACATTATACCATCCGGTATCTTTATATGTATAGCAAGGGTTAGGAACCGAAGTTACAGGTGAGCTATCTCCAAAATCCCATCTATAGCGATAATCTTGTACCATCCCCTTCGTCTGATCTTTAAAACAGATAGAATTCCCCAAACACACTATCGTATCGCTGGCCAGAAATTCTGCAGCAGGCTTAGATACCATGACCGCATTAGTGTTTGAAGTGTATGAAGACACACATCCATGGTTATCTGTAATGGCAAGTACAATTTGAAAAATTCCGTCACGCGTATAGGTATGGGAAGGATTTTGCTGAGTGGAATAATTATCTGAACCGCTTAGCGGGTCGCCGAAATCCCAGTTCCATGCTACCGGAACAGATGTGGTGGGTGAAGATGACTCATCTGTAAAGGGAACTGTAACAGGAGCACACCCTTCTTTTCCACCTGCGAATCTTGCTTTCAATCCATAAACCGTAAAATACTGCGGTTTGTAAATCGTATCTTTACATCCGTTAATATCCATGGCAATAAGTTTTACATTATACACACCAGGGTTTGTCAGCGTAGGACAAGGATCTTGTGCCTTACCCCAAAAGAATATTGTTCCGATCTGATTTGTGATATACCACTGATAAGTGCTCGCATCTACTGAAAGATTCTGAAGGCATGCCTCAAACGGAGGACATCCTTCCTTCTTTGGCGCTGTAAAGTCTGATTTTATATGTCTTATGTAAATAGTTTGCTTGGCAGTATTAGAACATCCTGTAGATTTGTTTGTGACTGTTAATGTTGCCGGGTAATCGCCTACAGAATTAAAATGCACATTAACAAACGGACTATTCGATGTGGACGGGCTTCCCCCCGGAATACTCCACTCATAAGTATCGGCTCCCACTGATTTCTCTCCATGAAGCGTTACATTGTTTTTATCAAGGCAACTTCTTTCTACTGTTAATACCGCTATCGGAGGTTTTACTTTAATCATTCGTGGAATATTCAGCGTATCGTTGCAACCATTATTGCTTACTATCAATGCCACATCAAATATCCCTGTATCAGAATAAGTATATGTGGGGCTCTTAACTGTTGACATTATATCAAAAGGAGGTGACCCCTTAAAATCCCAGTAATATTTTGTCTTTGAATCTATTCCTGTAGAAAGATTAGTAAAACTTACAGGCAACCCTGCACACAAGTTTGTCGGATTGGCTGAGAATTTAGCAGTAGCTTTTGAACCGGTACAAATGAAGCTGGTGAGTTTTACTGTATCTCTGCACTTTAAAGCATTTTCAATAATAAGTTTAACATCAAAGCATCCCATCTTCTTAAAGACATGACTTGGATTTTGCTGTGTGGACTGAATAATGTCTGTATTTGTAGTATCACCAAAATTCCACCACCATTTAACAGGATTTCCCGTGCTGCCTGTACTGTTGAAAGTAACATCATAAGGAACACATCCCTTTTGTGCTGATACAACAACATTTGATACCGGACAATTTATTTTTATCAGGCTATCTTGCTTCAGCGTATCTGCACAACCTCCCTGGTCTATGACAATCAATGACACAGCGTAATTTCCACATGAGGAATAATTAACTGCCGGAGGAGTTGCTGAAGAAGAGGAAGAAGGGTTTCCGCCAGGGAAACTCCATTGATAACTCAAATTGCCGATACCACTTGACTTGTTCGTGAATACTACATTATTTAATGGCGGAGCACAAGTCTCCTGATTACCTGTTACAGTAAAGTCGGCTTGCGGGCGGCTACCCACTGTTATCGTAGTGCATTTCCGAACAATACAATTCCCGGGATATGTGGCTTCCAGACAAATCTGATAAGTACCCGGAGAAGTATAGGTAGTTAAAAATTCACCTCCGGTACCTGTTGTAACAGATGAGCCGGTGGCTTCCCAACTAAGATTGTTAACAGCTGATTTATATGGAAATGTACAATAGACTGAAAGTGGCACACATCCTTTCGTTGCAGATAATTTAAAATCTGCAATGTTCGTCCCGATTAGCACATAATTATTTTTTACCAGCGTATCAGTACAGCCCTTGCTGTCTGTAACAACCAACTGTGTATTGTAAAATCCGGGAGTATCATAAGTAATCTTCGGATTTGATGCCGTAGAGGACGCCGGTGTTCCTCCGGGGAGGTTCCATTGATAAGTGTATGGTGGACTGGTGCCTGTTACAGCAGGTGTATAGTCAACATTCAGAGGCGCATAACATGAATTGGGATTAGATGAAGTAAAATCTGCTTCAGGGGCATCAGCCGGACAAACAATATCCGTAAAAGTTGTATCATCTATACAGCCATTTGAGTTAGTGATGATAAGCGTAACTGTCTTGCAGCCCGAAGTAGTATAAGTGTGTGAAGGATTAGCGCCGGTTCCGCCAAATCCGTCTCCAAAATCCCATACATAATCTACAATGGTTCCTGAACCGGGAAGTGATGTGCTGGTAAATGTGGCAGTGGAGGGCAAACAACCTTGTCCACCGGTAACTGTAAAATTGGCAACCGGTTTACAATTAGTGATAACCTTTTTAGTGATAGTATTTCTTTTCCCGTTCCCGTTAATTGCTGTTAATGTTACATTGTAAGTTCCGCATTTATCATAAGTAGTACTTGGGTTAGATTGTGTCGAATTTATCCCGGGATTGCCCTGTCCAAAATTCCACTCATAAGTCAATGTGCCATAGCCGGTCGAATTATTCACAAAAGTGATAACTGTAGGCGAGCAATTAGGGTACTGATAATTAATAGTAAAATCAGCGTTAACCTGAGCATATATGCTCTTGGATAACAAGAAGCATATAAGCAATATAAGTAAAAGGCTTACCTTTTTCATTAAATTGGGTGTTTTTTCCTTTTTTCAGAGCTTATTACCCAACTATTTCTAAAAGGTTACCTATTTATAGGTATAATAATATAATATAATTAATTTATTTGATTTTAATCTATTTTAAATGCCTGATTTCAAATTATTTATAGACTTAATATTGTTCAGTACATTTTCATTATTCGGATTCAACAGCAGCGCTTTATTATAATAATATAATGCGCTATCATAACTGCGGATATTATGATAAGCAGCGCCAATATTTGCATACGCCTGTGCATACTCAGGGTTTTTTCTGATTAGCGTTTTATAAATAATTATAGCAGAGTCATATTTTGACTTCTTAATATAATAAACACCAAGGTTATTCAATGCATTCTGGTAATTAGGGTTGATTAGAATAGTTCTGCGGTAAGCAGCAGCGGCAGAGTCTATATTATTTCCGTCCCAAAAACTTACACCCATATTGTAACTTGCTTCTGCATATTTTGGATAAATCTTTAGCGCTTTCCAGTATTCTTCAACAGATTCGTCTAATAACTTTTGCCGTTGCTCTAAGCTCATTGGCTCTTGCTCTGCCTTTCTTCTCAGTTCACTGGCATAAGAAGAGTGTGCAGAAGCGCTGTTAGGTGCGCTTAGTAATCCGGCAGTGAATAAGGTATAGTTGTTTTTCCAATCACTGTTTCTTGAAATGGTTTTCAATGAAAATAAAAGCAGTATAACACCAATAACTCCCGAAAAAACTCTTGAATGGGTGAGTGTAATATTCTTTACATTCTGTTTTGATATCCTAACCAATAAAACAGGTATGGCAATGCAGACAGATAGTGACGGCACAAATAAAAACCGTTCAGCAAGTGTAGCTCCTATTTGCATAAAGATGTTGGATACCATTATCATCGTAATAAAGAAATACAGCACACAAAAGGAAAGCGGCTCTTTTTTCTTGAATGAAATAAAACTGAAAACAAGAAGGGATAGAATCACTAAGAGCGGAACAAAAGCTTTCCAGTCTGACCAACCTACAATCGGTATTTGCGCATAAGAATAATCTGCTGAAAGTGTAACAGGCGCAATAAGCAGCAAAAGATATTTTCCTATAATCTGAACTGCTGTGGCGTAACGATGGGCTAAATCGGGCGCTGCAGCCAGTGTGTTGTTGATAATATCCATTTTATCATCTGCCGAAGGGACATTATCCTGAACACTTATTCGTATCAGCAGGTAAATGATAGCTGCACCGGCAAAAGGCAGGCTGGATTTTAATATTTTAGAAATATTCAGTTGAGTGAAAAAATACAACATCAGCGGAACAATCATCCCCAATGTGATTGCACTCTCCTTAGCAAGCAGTGAAAGGAAAAAGAAAATAGAAGGGGCAAGCAGAATTTTTCCTTTTTCAATCTCTGTGATTTTATTCATCAATAACAGGAATGCAAGCGCTGCAAACAACAGACTAAGAATTTCATCGCGGCTTTTAATATTAGCAACCACCTCTGTGTGAATAGGATGAGCTGCAAAAAGCAATGCCATTGAAAAAGGAAATAAGATATTGGTATCAGGAAATAGTTTCTGTAACAGCAAGAACACAACTGTAACACAAATTACATAGTATATCACATTGAAGAAATGATGAGCAACAGGGTTGTTTCCGAAGAACTGTTTCTCTACGGCAAAAGTCATTAACGGCAGCGGGCGGTATGGAGAAAAGCGGTCGTTTATATTGTTAAATCCTTTCAGCATGCCATGAGAAAAAATATCAGGAATTCCGGACAATCCTTTCTGCACATAACTATTCAGCCGCGTTACTATATCATCATCAAGCGCATAGTCATGATTAATAGAATTACTATATAAAAGAAAGGTAAAAGCAATTAACAGAAAGATATGCAGCCAAGATACCGGTTGAGCTACTTTCGTTTTCTTCCGGTCAGACTTTGGTAGTTTTTTCTTTTCAGATTTTACCATACAGATTCGGGTAAGTATTTTTCCAAGAGGTAAAAATGAGGAAATATCTGTCAAACAATATGTGTCGCCCTGAAATAAAAAATCCTTCTGTTGTAGAGAAGGATTTTTCATTTCACTGTAACAGAACTGGCTGCTATCCTACCATCTTAAATGCCTGATAGATACTCTTCATGCTTGAATCCTCTTCCTGCAAAGCAATAGGCAACTCACGGGCAATGGCTGTTAATACACCTTCTATGTCCTCATAAGTCAGATGATTAGTCAGTGGTAACCTAAGCCCCGTGTTATTGTATGAAACACTGGGGAACACAGACAGATTAATATAGTATCCTGCATCCATCAACCGGCGAACCATGCTGTACCCTACTCCCGGTTTTCCAACGCCTATGAATTTAATTGGAGACATTGTATTACTGATAAGCGGTAGTTCTAATTTTTTAGCTGTATCAACAAAGAATTTTATCTTGTCATGTAATTGATCTTGTAACTTGTATATCTCATCAGACAAATGAATTTCGGATGATGCTATTGCCGCTCCAAGTGACGAAGGCTGAACCGGTCCTGAAAAAACCATAGTACTTCCGCAGTTGCGCACTTTTCTTTTCCATTCTTCATTCGGATATACTAATGCTCCGCCTCCGGCTGCAAATGCTTTATTCAGCGATGTAACAAGAAAAATTCGCTGATGGCGCGGTAATCCTGTTTTTGCATAACCGGTACCATGTTTCCCTATCCAACTCATTCCATGTGCATCATCAATATACAGGTGTAGTTGGTCGTATTGGTTCAACATCTTCATCAATTCATCTAAAGGTGCATAATCGCCATACATGGAATAAACACCATCCGCCATGTACCAGATTTTTTCGTACTTATCTTTCAGTTCAAGAATTTTATCTTCAAGCATATCCATCCGATTGTGACGGATAAGCTCTATAGGGACATTTCTTGATTTCAGAAATTGTACTGCTGTTTGCACGCTCGCATGAACCTGTGCATCAAGAATCACTACATCTTTACTGCCAATCAGTACAGGCATATTTGATATGTGACCAAGAGTAGTAGAAGCGGAAACAACTACCGGCGCTTCAAACATTAAGCTTAAATTATTTTCCAACTCACGGTATAAGCCAAGTGAAATGTATGCTCGAGAAGAAGAGAATTGAGTACCGTAGTTATGAATCGCTTCAATGGCTTTTTCCTTCACACGAGGGTGGTGCTCCAATCCCAGGTAGCTGCACGAACTGAAGTTAATCAATTTCTTTCCGAAGACTGTTACAGTTCTGCCATCTAACTTTTCATCTTCTGTTGAAAGTAGGATGATACCGAGCCCCGCTGAGGTAATTCCCACCTGGTCAATTATTCTCATGTTTTGCTCGTGGTTGGTAAGGTATTTTGCCATTTGATTAGATTTTTGTTGTCACAATAATCGTAAGGAAATTTTCTTTCTGATATAAAAGGAAGTAACAATTATCCTCACTCACACTATTTTTTGTAGTTAGGAATAGACATGATTCTATACCAATAAATATTTGTGTACGTTTCAGGATACAGTATCCACATCAGCTTTGTGATTCTTTGTACTATTTTTTTTGTGTTCATAGTGGTAATAAAGAAACCACTAAGCGCACGAAGGTTTTCACAAAGAAAGCTAAGGATAAACATTGTTTCTGTTCCCGCAGAGTACCTTACTATATATTATTATACTTCTTTGATTGATGGAGAAATCAGAGAAGAGAATCTTCTTGCAATAGAAAAAGGTGTATCTACTTACCGGAGTTTTATTATGCTGCTTGCTGTGGGATCATGATTAAACAACTCAATCAGTTCGTTATAGTCGGCGGTGATTTCTTCTGACGGATCAATCATGCTGATTGCCTGAAGAATAATATGACCTTGCTGTAAAACTATTTTTGTGTTTGGATTTTTTGAATGGTTTGTAAAACGACCGAATAAATTCTCTTTAAAATCATTAGCAAATATTCCTGTATTACTTATCCTGTTGAATATAATTCCGATTTTCTCATTCTCTTTTATCTGCTCGTCCGAAAAAAGCCCAAAGCCATGTATGTCAGAAGGAGCAGTATAGAGCGACATGCAAAAAATTATTAGCTGTTTATAAAATCTTTAACGGGCGCGGTTATTACACCTTTATTTTTCTGCTTCGCAATTTCCGATTTATAATAACGGTAGAGAAAATCATAAACTACCATCTCATGCAATCGCTGTCTTGAACGAAAAATCCTGTTAGCATTCATGTGAAGATAACTTTTCATCAACTCATCCAGCCGTTCAGGTGTTACAGTTTTCTTTGTTTTTTCTGCAATCGCTTCATTTTCCCCTGAACGCTCTTTCAGAATCATAAACACTGATAAGTATTCGCTCTCATAATCTTTTTTGTAATCAAGAAATTTTTCTACCTGTTTGCGGTTATTCCTGTACTTCTTGTCTAATTGCAGTTTAAGATTTTTATTCATTCCGAATTCATTGCCGAAAGAATCTTTCAGTTGTTTAAACAAATTCACCTTCTCAATAATATTATATCCGAAATCATTCAGCAGCATATCCATGCTTCGCAACGACAGCAGCCAACGGATTTTATCTCCTCTGTCACCCTCCAGAATTTCTATAATGTCAGCTATTACTTTACTGTCACGGTAAAACAAATCTTCCGCTAATTCAATATTTTCCCAATCGTATCTTTCCAATTCCCTTTGGTAAGTATCTATCTGTGTTTTCCAGATTAGCCCCTCTTTGAAGTACTTCTCTGTTGCCTGATTGATGATGCGGATAATATCATTGGCTAATGCAGGATTCGGGCAATGAAGCCGCACACGCAGATGATTTTTAGGGTCTGCATAGCGAATAAAGAACCATTTATCAATTTTCTTTTCCGCAATTAATTGTTTTGTAATTGGCTTAACGTATTTTGTGAGTATAGTATTCGTCGTTTTATTCCCGCAATAAAATTTAAAGTACAGCCATTCATCGGCGGCGGCAAACCTACGCTTAGCGGCAATTACGGATTGATTCTCAAATTCATTCTTGATTATACTTTCCTCCTTCTCATTTCTGTAATAAGAAATGATAAACTGGTTTACAAAACTTCCTTCCGGTCCTTTCACTACTGCATTGTCAGGGTTGAAAATAAATTCAACCAAATGAATTCCCTCTCTTTTCTTAATGGTTTCCGCCAATGTTTTTACGCATAAATAATTTTCAAGGTCAATGACTAATTCATTATCTCCGTCAGCAAGAGAAACATAGCGGGGCATTTTAAATTTCGTTCTCCATTCATTAACTGTTTGCTTCCAATCGTTTTCCTTTATTGTTAATATTTGTTTGAAATCTTCTTTGCTTAGATTCCATGCGGCAAGTGAGAGAATAAGGTTTTCATAAACCACTCTCGGCATGAAAGTATATTCGTTGCTTAACGCTCCCCAGTTGAATCCAACTCCTGCTTTTACATCCTGCGTTTGCATGTCGCAGAGAAAATGATAAACAGGCAACGAATTAGCAGAGTAGTTGTGCGCCGTGCTTAATCTCGGAACAATTTCTTTGTTCAGCCGTTTGGAGCGAAGCATAATCCTGTTGTTCCGAACAGAAATCATTAAATCATCAGGAGTTATCTGAAACTCTTTTGTAACACAGGACTTAGCCAGGTAAGGAATCTCATACTTTCTTAAAACAGGTCGCAGCAATATGTTTCCGGTTCTTGCCTCAGGCAGGTGAACTATTTCGGCAAATATTTTATCGGGATTCAGTTCTTCCTCCTTTTGCGTAATTTCTTTAGTGAGTTTCAGAATATCCTCATCAGCATGGCAGAACCTTCCGAGAAGATTTGCCGCACTGGAACCTCCCGCTGAAATAATGTGAATCTTTTCTTTCGGATTGTTTGCGTCTTTTCCCTCTACTATGCTAATCATAGCGGCAATAGTATTGGGAAGTGTAACAGATTTATTTGAAAATTTTTCTAAAGATTCTAAATCTGCTTTTGTCAGTTCTGTTTCATAGCTGTCATTTTTAACTGCTTCTAAATATTTCTTTAAAAGAAAAGATTGAATGCGGTTCCACTGTATTGAATTATTCCTGCCGCTGAACATTATTCCAATATCATCCACAAGCGGCGAAACATCTCCCGCCGTATTCTGCTGCAAATACCCGATACCTGATTCAGTATCTAATACCTGAAGCAAAGGAATTTCCTGCTCTTCATAGCGCTCATAAAATGCTTCTTTGAATTTGGTCAGGTTGGTTTCCCGCGGTTCTGTTGTAAATAAATTCAGGAGTTCGATTCCTTTCAGCACATCCTGCACGGTTTCTTCGCTCACTGTGGCTGTTACAGTCGGCTTAATCATGTCCGTCTGGAACAACATACCCGGTTCAAAATTTATTTTTAACCCTTTTATTTTTTCAATGATGTCTTCATAAATCTTTATGTCTAATCCTACTGAACTGCTATTTACTTTTTCGATTGCGTTCTTTAGTTCACCCAATAAATTAAATGCCGTACTCTCAACTGCTTTTTGATTTTTTGAAAGTGTTGCCATCAGTTGCTCCAAAAATTCCGCGCCTGTTATCGCCGGCTCTAAATTGTTCACTAAAACCTGCGCTTCAAGCATTTCCTCTGTAAATGCCCGCGCCATTTGTTTTGTTATTTTTTCTCCTGTTATGGCGGCAACTATTTCATTTATACCAGCTCCGTTTGCCGCCTTGTCCAATATCTTCTGAACATATTCCGAATAAGTGATGGCTGCAATTTCGTGTACCCTTCGGTTTCCTTTTATGCTGTACTGCACATACCGCAGTTGCTCGCCGCTCCGGTAAATGCTGCTGTTCGGATAATAAGTTAGCTGTTCTTTAATCTCCGGTATTCTTGAAAGCTCCTGCGCCAGCGCACACAGGTAGTGCATATCAAGCCGTGTGTGCTTCTTATATTCCTGCTGCGGCTTTAGCATTACAGTTGTTTCACTTCCTGTTACAGCCGTGCTGCATCCTGCAAACAAACCAAAGGGCGTACACCTGCCCGCCATACGCAGCAAGTAACGCATTAGCGATATCGTGATTCTCTCTTTTTCTTTTTCATCTTTGATTTCTTCGCTCAACCACTTTATTAACTCTCCGTATAACACAGGGGAAGCAATGAAAATGCTTTCCTGAAATTTGGTATCAGAGGCAAATGATTTAAGAACTGTAACAGATAAATCATTTATTACACTCAAAGGGAATTGGGGAGTTCTTACAACATTTGTTTTAAAATCAGAATATATTTTAACAAAAGTTTCCATTTCTACTCAGGATAACAAAAGACATCTGTCCCATTTTGGTTCTTCATAACTAATAGCTGCGAGTAAAGCTAATCCAATGCCTGCTGTTCCTTCAAGCAGTCCCGAGGAATTCTGCCACCCTCCATAATCCTCACCCATCCATGTTTTATATCCAGCCAGCCCGTCTTCAAACTTCGCCATATTTAGTGTTTCATTGAACCAATAGATTGCTGCCTCTTTAAATTCTTCAATCTTTGTTGCTTGGTAAAAGCGATTAAAAATATGTGCAATGCCTGAAGTACCATGACACAAACCTGCATCAATAACTGAATTCTCTTTAAGGTCTCTTCTTTTAGATGCGTGAAGCATTATTTCAACTGCTTTCTTCTTCCATTCTTCATTAGAAGTGCTAATACCTGCCATCCAAATTGCAGAGGCAATTCCTAAATCTCCGTAACACCAAGCTAAACGGGAAGGAAGCTGTGACAATTCTTTGGGGTTATTTTTCATGACACCTAAAGAAAAGCGCGACAAAAAGGTTGAGGGTAATTCTTGATTTAAAACCCAATTAATCGAGTCCTTTAATAATTTTTGGCAAGCATCTTTTCTTATCCCTACTTCATACATCATGCTTAAAACCGAAATTATACTTGGAATTCCATGCGCCAGCCCTAAATTATATATTCTCTCATTGGTTGGTTTTCCATCAGAGTAAAAGGTAGTTGACCATTTAATGCAATCGCCTTCTGATTCTGCCTGTTGTTGTATCTCATCAATATAATATTCAATATATTTTTTATCGAAGCCATCATAAAAAATTTCTAAAAAAAACAGACAAGCTCCCAATCCTCCAGTAAACAAGTCAGCATTACTGCTTCTAAAATTATTTTTACCATATTCGTAAATACTTCTTTTTACTTCATTGGATATTTGTAAATTAGTGGTCAAGAAGTTATTCTTATTAAAGAATTCTAAAAGCCACATAATTCCAGTAGAGCCATAAGCAAATGTTGCATCAGAAAAATTTGATTTCAATAAATTATTTATTATAAATACACTCTTGTCTAAAAACTCTTTTTTGTAAAAAATCTTACCAAAATAAAAATAGAATAACGATATCCCACCATTACCTACCAAGAGAGAATTATTATCATAGTTTGGTATATTTGAACTAATATTTATAACCTTACTATAAATTTTTTTTACTTCGTCGGATGAAGTAAATATAGGAAACCATGTTGTTTTAAATTTTCTCAGATAAATATTTTAGAGCCCTGTTTAAAATTTCATCTTTTGATTCTCTAACCCCTAGTATTGTTCTACCAACTTTAATATTGGGATCTATTCCTACACCATGGAAATAACTTCCATCCCTTTTTAATACCTTCATTCCAGTCCATACGAGACAGTAATCTGTGTTAATAGATGAACAAGTTATATCTCCATTCGTACCTGCGGATTTTTCACCAATAATGGTTGCTAAATGATAATAGTCAACCATTTCCAAACAAGTTTCACCATAACTCATCAATCGATAGCTGCTAAGCAGAACTTTAGGGATATTTAAATATTTTTTGGCCGGTTTTATTTTCCATCTATGCTCCCTTTCATATTTGACTTTGATGTGGTCGGGAAATTGAGTAACAGGTTTAAACCAATTTCCTGCATATAAGATATCTTTAGTTAAATATTTTAATACATCTAATGCCATTCCTGAAGGTCTGTATCTCATGTCTAGAATAAGCCCATCAGATTTATTAATCTCTTCAATTTCTTTTTTAAATGCTTTCAGTTTGAAGGTCGTGAGATTCAAATAATAAAATGTTTTTCCATCCATAGAGATTTTATAAATGGGCTTATAAGATAAAATTTTAGGATAAAATAGTTCATCTTTTTCTTTTTGATATACACAATAAGTATTTATCATAAATGTTTTGCTATTTCCCGTTGAATCAATTATTCGCAATAAAACGCTATCTCCAAAATGATAAGAGTTTCCTGTAAACAAAGTGCGAGTTGCAATTATATCTTTATTCTCTTTAATTGCAGCCGGCGTGTATTTACCATTTTCTTTTATCAATGAGTCAACAGATATTCCATCAATCGAATAAATTATATCTCCTTTTACAATTCTTTTGATGTTACTGTCATTAATTTCTGTGATAACGGTTTTATTCTCAATTCTTTCAAGATTTAATGTTGGCATTTTATCCGGATATTTCATGGAGTGAGGTATAATAGAAATATCTGTCGGTACAATTCCAGAATGACCATCATTTGTTTTTATTCCAAGTTTGTATAACGATAAACTAAACTTCCAACTATCTTTCAAATTCCAAATTTCTCTTAGACTTTCAATTAATGAAGAATCCCATGTTTTTACAAGTTTAGTTTCTTCATAATATGGATAGAAATGCTGAACTATGTTCCATTCGGTTGCAACAGCGGCAACTCTATGGCTTCGTTTACTAACGTCAAATTTGTAATCTCTTGTCCTTTTGGACTCTTTCATAGATATATGCGGATAGGAACCTTTTTTATCCTTAAACAAAGCCACAGGAATTATACATATAATGCTATCATTAAGTATAACATGAAAAGGACTATTTGGATTGGGTATGCTGTCATTTGGTAAAAACTTTTTGTAATTGATTTCAACTATTTTGCTTGATGTAGGATACATTATTAATTTAGAAAATCTAGGTAAATATTTTGTATCTATTGAAGGACCTCCAGAGTGTTGCCAGAATATGACTTTAAAACTCCTATCTTTTATATTTAATTTATCCTCCTTTTTCAATTGTATTGTATCCTCTTTATTGTAAACAATCTTTAACAAAGGTGAAACTGGATAAAAAATTTTATACAGTTGGTTTGCTAATTCTTTATCATTTTTAGCGAGAATAATACTGTCAAACTTGTCTATCAAAAAATTTGTCCAATTTGTCTGAATGGCTTGATCGCTCGGATGGAAATATTTAATATAGCCTGTTAATCTAATGAATGAATATAAATTTCTCTCTTCCCTAAAATTAATTATTGATGAATCATTAAATATAAAACATTTACTTTTTAGTAAGTTTGAATATGAAGGAACTGTGTGTAGGAATAGAAAAAGTATAAAAACAATAATCTTGCCCATAGACATTTTCAAAATAAGTTAGGATATAAAGAATAAGTGTAACATCACTATACTTCTTCTTTATACTATAATGAAATCTTTTAGAGATTATTTGCTCCTCCTGGAATTCCTCCTTGTCCTGGCATTACACACCTAGGATCTTGAGATCCCGGACATCTTGGATCCCATGAACAAAGTGTAATGCAAATTAATCTATTTGTAGTTGGACAAACCAAACAATTACTTCTTCCAATAAAAGTTCTTGTAAATGCCCCTGCATCCATATTCCCTCCTCCGAAGTTAGTAATAATCTGTTTCTCTAAATTCAAAATGTTTAAAGAATTTACTTGTACTCTCGGTATCCACCCAAACATCACCTTCCCTGCTGTAACACCAAGCGCACCGATTAAGGCAGAAACCATATCCACTCCAATTACTTTTGGCGGGTCAAGTTGACCGTAAGTTCTTGCTTTGTTCGCACTCGCTAATCCGCCAATCATTGCCGCCTGCACCCAGTAAGGTATGTTGGCGTGGTTGGCATAAGGGTTGGCATTAAAATAGCCCGCGCCGCCTGTTACAGGAGGGTCAGGGTACCACTTGCCTGTTGAGTCATCATTTACCTGGTCGTTCCAGTAAGTATAAGCTGCTTGCCCTATGGCAGTAGCCATCAGCAGCGGAACCTGCTGCGCTAACGGCAAGCCCGATTTGGAAATGTTATCTTCAATGTCAGCAATAAAATCAGGAATGGATTCTACAGGCGTACTCATTATTCCCTGTATTAACCGGCTGATTAATATGCTTTGCTCCATCGTGTAGCCGTCCATATTGGAGTTGATGTACGAGTTCACCGCATTAGGTAAAACGGATTTCAACTCGTTCTCATCAAACTGGTCGGGCGAGGGATAATAAAGCGGCTGCACATAATCATAAACCGCATCATTCAAAGTGTCGAATGACATACCGGAAGTAAGTCCGGCTTCTATGGCAGCAAGCCCCGCCGCCAACTGGTCGCCAATGCTCTGGTAAGGATTGGTGATTAAAGTGAAAAGTGTAATCATGGTGTTTAAGTTTTTTAAATGGTTCTTTATCTAATCTTTATCTAAAGAAGTCATAACAATTCGAAATCCAATAAAATCTTTTTGAGTAGTTTCACTTATGATTTGTGTTTCAGCAACGCTTGATTTACTTTTCCACGATCCTCCCTTGACAATCTTTGAATCTTTTTCGTCTCCGTTCGTAGATGTCCATTCGGAAACATTATTTGATAAATTATAAATACCAATTTTGTTCGGTTTTCCGCTCTTAACTGGCAAAATTTCATTACTTTTATTGCTCGTATCTAAAGTCAGATAAAATGAAGCTGCGTAATTCCATTCTTCTGCTGACGGTAATCTATATATAGGTAAAAGAGAGTTATTTTTCTTTGTCCGGGTGCTTTCTAAATAATTTTTCCATTTACAATAATACTCTGCCTGAATATATGAGATTCCTATTACAGGATAATTTTCAAATTTTTTATTCTTAAAATAATTTCCGTAAATTGTAGTGTCAATAACATTATTTGCAATGTCTCTATATCTGATACAATAAACTCCATGTATGTCCCTCCAACAAAGAGAATCATCAATATGTGTTTGAACATAGTCAAAGAATGATTTAAATTCTTTATTAGAAATTTCATTGCCAATCCAAAACGATTGAATCGTTATATTACTAATGCTATCAACTTTGACTTTTGAAGGTACTAAGACCATATCGTTATGATTTAATTTTTTTTGAGAATAAACTCCTTTGAATATTATTATTCCAAAGATTACTAAAAGTATTTTTTTTATAATCATGTTGTTTTATAATTTAATGAAAATTGAATGAATTTTATTGTTTATAAGATCTATGAAAGTAAAAGACAGCCATCCCATTTTGGTTCTATGCTAAATGCACCAGAAATTAAGGATAGACCAATACCCGAAATTCCATTAATAAGATCATATTTACTATTTGGTGGCAAATCATTTTTACTTGTTATTGAATAGTTATTGTCTTCAAAAATATCTATAGTCACTTTAAACCAGTTTTCCGAAGTCTTCTTAAATATATCAATATTAGTGTAGTTAAATATTCTATTATAAATGTGTGCCACTCCGGCAGAGCCATGACAAAGTCCAGCTTCTGTTACACCACTCATTAATAAAGACTGCTTATTAGTAGTCTTTATTAATATTTTTATTATTTCTTTCCTTAAACTTTCGTTATTAGTAAGTACTGCCATCCGAAGAATAATTAATCCTAAACCAAGGTCACCGTAGCACCATGCTAATCTACCTCCAAGAGAATTATTTTTCACATCAAGTATGCTCGGAAATGTCCAAGTTTCATCTGATTGATTTCTATTTTCTAAAATAAATTTTAAAGTCCCATTTAATAAGAAATCACATTTCGCTTTATTGATGCCAAGCGAATAACATTGACATAAGAATGCAATAATTCCTCCCATACCATGCGGAATTCCAAAATCATATCCTAATTCATTTTCATTAAAATTCAATACAGACTCCCACTTAATTGAGCCATTGGACTCAATTTTGCATATCTTACATAAAGCATCTATTAGCTGGTGAGTTTCACTCTTATATTTATTATCATCTAATAAAACTATTATTTTACCTAAAGCACCGTATAAAAAATCAAATTCTCCTACTTCTAAATCCTTTGAAGCACTTTTCAATAAGATATCATCGTAGGGTAATATCTCATCGAATTCCGAACTAACAATTTTTTCATTAATCCATTTTTTTAAAATCCATTTCATTCCTGCCAGTCCTTCACAGAAACTTAGTGAAATATCATCCTCTAATAAAAAATCATCAATAGAATTTTGAATAATTTTAACTGCTCTTTTAGCATAATACTCATCATTTAATATTACTGAATAGTAAAAATAGAAATTTGCAATTCCTAATCTACCTGTAAATAATCCACCTTTGTTCAGTTTATTATAATCAAATTCTAATTGAAGTGCTATTTCAGCAATTCTTTTTAAAAAATATTTTTGATTTTTAAACTCAATAGGGGTAATCCACATATTTTTTGAACTATAGATTTAAAGTTATCCTAATTATATCAATTATTGCCTGATTTGCAGGAGGACAGCCTTGTGGATTTGTATCTTTACATTGCATACACTGACTTAATTGACAGGAGATGTCCTTTTGACTCCATGTGGCACAAGTATATTCACCTCTCGTTGGTTTGCATCTAATAAAGGATGTAAAATTAGAACTAGCGGAAGAAAAAGAATCTATTGTTATTGGATTAAGATAAAGCCCCCCATTTAAAGTTTGAGGCTTCATCCTCGTTATCCACCCAAACATTACCTTCCCCGTTGTAACACCCAAAGCTCCGGTTAAAGCAGAAACCATATCCACTCCAATCACTTTCGGCGGGTCAAGCTGTCCGTAAGTTCTTGCTTTGTTCGCGCTCACTAATG
>CAYRJA010000005.1:0-67624 GCA_964424455.1 uncultured Bifidobacteriaceae bacterium | reverse complement strand
TTGCGGTTTGATAAGTATTGGAATAAGTATTTGCTGCTGTTACAGTTCCGCCCCACGGTAAAGTATATGATTGTCCGTCACAAATCTGGGCAGTCAGATTAGTGATGTATGTAGAATTAACCGTCAGAGTGATATTTACAATACTATCACAACTGTTTACTGTCTGGTATGTGTGTGAGTAAACTCCGTCCGTACTCGCCGTTCCGCCCCATGGAAGATTGTATGCCACGCCCTGACAGGTTTGGGCTGAAAGATTAGTGACAGTAGGCATACCGATGTTATTGATTACTACAGCCAATTCCTTTGTACAATTATTTGCATCTGAAACTGTAACAGTATAAGTTCCTGTGCTCAGGCTGGATATATCCTTTGTTAGCTCCGAATTACTCCAATTATATTGATAGGGGCTTACTCCGCTCGTCACCGATAAATCAATTGCTCCATTGGCATATCCGCAAGTTGCATTATATAATGTGTAAGTCAATACAGGACCTGAAATATCTGAAATAGAAACTGATGAATTTGACTTGCAATTATTACTGTCTGTGACAGTTATCAAATATAATCCTGCTGAAATATTCGTAAGGTCTTCTGTTGTTGAACCGTTACTCCATAAATAAGTAAATGGCGCTGTTCCTCCATTAACATTCAATTTAATACTTCCGTTTGAATTGCCACATGTAGTCAGGTTACCTGTTGTATTTAGTATCAGTTGCTGCGGCTGAGTAACTGTTCCCGAAACTACTGACTGACAATTGTTTTTATCAGTAACTGTTACAGTATAAGTATCCGGTGCAAGGGCAAAGATAGTAGGAAAGCCGGATCCCGTTGACCACTTATAGCTGTACGGAGCTGTTCCACCTACAGCAGAAACTGTGACAGAACCGGTATTCAATCCGTAGCATTTAACATTATTAACAGTAACACTTGCTGTAGGTCCATCTGTATTATTCACTTGTATTGCAGTTGAAGCAGTGCAGCCATTCTGGTCTGTAATAGTAACTGTATAAGTTCCTGACAAGGTATTATTAATATCTTCTGTTATTGCTGAATTACTCCAGTAATAGGCATAAGGCGCAGTACCACCGGAAACAGTTATATCTATTGCACCGTTGGCATATCCACAGGTACTATTGATTTGAATAGATGTAATATTAATATCAGCCGGTTCCGTTATTGTAATATTATCAGTAGCTATGCAATGATTTGCATCTGTTACAGTAACAGCATAATTTCCTGCAGAAAGGTTTGTCAGATTCTCTGTTGTGTCATTATTACTCCAGTTGTAAGAATATGGTGCAGTTCCACCATTTACAGTAAGGGAAATACTACCAATATGCTCTCCATTACAATTTTCGTGTACTGAACTATGAGTAAGCACAGGGGCGCCACTGTTACTGACTGATTCAGTTCCTGTTTTAAAACATCCTTTTCCATCTGTCACTGTCACCTGATAATTCCCTGCGTTCACATTATTAAGATTCTGAGAACTTGATCCATTACTCCAACCGAAAGTATAAGGCGTAACACCACCACTGACACTAAGAGTAACCTCTCCATTAGAACTGCCACAAGTTGCATCTGAATGTGATGTAGAAAGCACTATATCCGGATTCTGAATTATTGTTTCATTAGCATAAACCCTACAGCCGTTACTATCAGTAATTGTAACTGAGTAATTCCCCGCAGAAATATTTGTCAGATTTTCAATAGTGCTGCCATTTGACCAATTGAATTTGTAAGGATTTGTTCCGCCAGATACATTTAGATTAATCTCTCCAGTAGAACCACCAAAGCATATTATATCCGATTTTACAGCAGAGAATGAAAGAATAGCCGGTTCTAAAACAGTAACAAATGTTGAGGCAGTGCATCCGTTTGCATCTGTAACAGTGAAGTTATAAGTGCCCGATGCACGGGTATATACACCTGTTCCTGTATATGGTAAAGTCCCGCCTGTTGCCGAAACCGTAATTACTGAACTGTCTCCATTGCATAGAATTGCAGTCGCGATTGAATTGGCGGTTAATGCTAATGGCTCATCAATCGTTATTGATGTTGAGGCAGTGCATCCGTTTGCATCTGTAACAGTGAAGTTATAGGTGCCCGATGCACGGGTATATACACCTGTTCCTGTATATGGTAAAGTTCCACCTGTTGCCGAAACCGTAATTACTGAACTGTCTTCATTGCATAGAATTGCAGTCGCGATTGAATTGGATGTCAATGCTAACGGCTCATCAATCGTTATTGATGTTGAGGCAGTGCATCCGTTTGCATCTGTAACAGTGAAGTTATAGGTGCCCGATGCACGGGTATATACACCTGTTCCTGTATATGGTAAAGTTCCGCCTGTTGCCGAAACTGTAATTACTGAACTGTCTCCATTGCACAGAATTGCAGTCGCGGTTGAATTGGCGGTTAATGCCAATGGCTCATTAACAACAGCAGAGGCAGTTATCGTGCAGTTATTAGCATCTGCAACTGTTACAGCATAATTTCCAGCCAACACATTTAGAATACCTGAAGAAGCCTGTCCGTTTGACCAGTTGTAACGATAACCGAGGGCTCCGCCTGTTACACTCAAAGCTACACCTCCTGAAGCATTTCCATTGCATAATACATCTATCGGTGAAGCGATTATATTCAGTTGTGCCGGCTGCGTTACAGTTGCTGAAGTATTGTATTTACAGTTGTTAGCATCATTAACTGTTACTGAATAAATACCTTCCGGAATTCCGGTAATATCTTTTGTCATTGCTCCGTTAGACCATGTATAGGTATAAGGAATTATGCCTCCGCTTACTGCCAAACTGACTGCTCCTGTTGAATATCCGTTGCATAAGACATTAACTGGTGAGGTTATTGCTGAAAGAGTGTCTGGCTCTGTGATAACCACTGATAAATCAGCGGTGCAATTATGAGAATCAGTTACTGTTATAGAATAAATATTTGCAAAAAGATTTAACAAATCTTCCGTTTGAACGCCATTACTCCAGCTATAGGAATAAGGAGCAGTTCCTCCGGAAACGGTTAAGTCAATACTGCCTGTCATATCTCCTTTACATAAAACATCCGCCTGTACACTCGACAATGAAAGTATATCCGGTTCAGTAATGGTCGTTAAAGAAACCACAGAGCAATTATTAGCATCTGTAACAGTCACACTGTATAAGCCGGCTGAAAGGTTTGATATATCCTCTGTAATGTTTCCGTTACTCCAGCTATAGGTATATAGATTAACACCTCCATTTACTGTCAGATCAATGCCTCCAGTCAATATTCCCTTACAAAGAATATCTGTTTTTGATAAAGATGTAATAAGAGCAGCCGGTTGACTGATATTTACAGAGGCGGTGGTTGAGCAATTATGTGAGTCTTTAACAGTAACAGAATAATTTCCTGAGGAAATTCCAGTAAGGTTCTGTGTTGTAGCTGAATTTGACCATTGATAAGTAAATCCCGGACTTCCTCCGTTCACCATCAATCCAATGCTTCCTGTTGCATTTCCATTACACAATATATTAACCGGATTGGTCAGCAAAGAAAGTGCGGCCGGCTCAATGATGATAACAGCATCAGTAGCAATACAATTATTGAAATCTGTTACAGTAACTGTATAATTACCCGCGAAGATGTTAGATAAGTCTTCTGTTACAGCACCATTTGACCAGTTAAAAGTATATGGGCTTGTTCCTCCTGAGACTTGCAAATCAATACTTCCTGTAGCATTTCCATTACATAATACATCAACAGATAAATGTGAAAGAGATGGTCCACCTGTATTGCTGATGCTTGCAGTGGAAACAGACAAGCAGTTTACGTTATCTGTAACTGATACAACATAATTGCCTGCTGAGAGATTACTGATATTCTGAGTCGTAGAACCATTATCCCATCTATATACATAAGGAGAATTTCCCCCTGTTACACTAAGATTAATGCTTCCATTAGCAGCTCCGCAAGTAGTATTTGTCGCGACAGCATTTACTATTAAAGATGATGGTTCTGTAATAGTAACTGAAGTAACAGCAGAGCAGCTATTGGCATCTGTAACAGTCACCATATAGTTTCCGGCAGGAATGTTTGTTATATCTTCTGCAAACATTCCATTCATCCATTGATATACATAAGGGCTAACTCCTCCTGACACTGTTAAGTCTATACTGCCGGCAGATTCTCCATTACATAGTACATCAACCTTTGAAGTTGTTAAAGATAAAATTGCCGGCTGAGAAATTGTTACAGAGATTATTGCTGTACAATTATTGGCATCTGTAACAGTAACAGTATAAGCACCTGCTGCAAGGTTTGATATATCCTGAGTATTAGCGCTGCTACTCCAAGAATAATTATATGGCGGCACTCCCCCATTCACATTCAAATCAATACTGCCCGTAGAACTTCCATTACATAATATATTTACCTGACTGTAAGTAATGGTTATTGCAGGGGGTTCAGTAATTGTTGCTGAGGTTACATCTGTACAATTATTAGCATCTGTAACCGTAACAGAATAAACGCCTATTTGTAATCCCTGTACATCTTCTGTTGTTGCTCCGTTGTTCCATGAATAACTGAAAGGAGAAGTTCCAATCGGTGTTGATATATCAACTGAACCTGTTGCACTGCTATTACACAAAACATTTACGTGTGAACTGGTTAATGTAACTCCCGGTATATTATTGACTACAGCACTTGCAATAGATGAACAATTGTTCATATCTGTAACTGTAACATCATAAGTACCTATCGCCAATCCGCTGATATTCACATCCGTCTGTCCATTGCTCCATTTATAAGCAAATGGGCTTGCTCCACCTGTAATATTCAGATTAACCATACCATTACTGTACCCGCAGGTGGAAGAAGTTATACTCGGATGGAGTGTGGGTCCGGGAAGATTTATAATTGTGTTATTTCCGTTTACTTCGCACCCGTTAACATCTGTTACTGTAACAGAGAATAAACCCGGCGAGAGATTGTTTATATTCTGTGTTGTTGAACCGGTGCTCCATTTATAAATATAAGGAAAGGATCCTCCCCCTGCTATCAGCGAAACACCTCCGTTATTATTGCCGCAGGTAGCATCAACCGGAGTTAAATCAACGGTTAGAATCTGTGGTTCTGTTACAGTACTCTTTAACTTTGCCGAACATCCGTTAGCATCCGTAACTGTAACAGAATAATCGGTCGCCAATAATCCTGAAATATCCTCTGAAGTTTCGCCTGTTGACCATTGATATAAATAAGGGGCAATTCCGCCTGCAACTGTTACATCAATACTCCCGTCATTCATTCCAAAACAACTTGTATTTACTACAGATGAAGAAAGCGAAAGAACATCCGGCTCTGAAACTGATGCAGAAGCATTGGCAATACATCCGTTACCGTCAGTAACTAATACGCCATAATTTCCTATACCCAACCCTGTAGCATTCTGAAGAGTGCTTCCATTACTCCACAAATATGTAAATGCAGGTGTACCGCCGGAAACAGACAAATTAATATATCCTGTTGATCCTCCATTGCAAAGCACCGATGATGGAATAGTGTTCAAATCCGGTCCGGCTATATTATTAACTGTAAAGGATTTAACGCTGACACAGTTATTAATATCACTGACAGTAAGAGAGTATATCCCGGAAAGCACATTAGACAAATCCTTTGTAATAGTGCCATTTGACCATGCATAAAAATATGCCGGAGTTCCACCAGTCGGAGTTGTAACATTAACTGCTCCATTAGCATTGCCACAAGTTGAATTAACCGGAGTACCCGCAAAATCAATAATAGCAGGATCCGGCACTATTGATGGTGGAACGGATAAAGAAGAACATCCGTTTGCATCTGTAACTGTCACCTGATAAGTGCCTGCAGCTATATTATTTAAATCCCTGACTGCATCGCCATTGCTCCACGAAAAAGTATATCCTGGTGTTCCATCTGTTACTGTAAGATTTACTGAACCGTTTGAATCGCCTTTACACAATACAGGACTAACGCTTGCTGTAACAGAAGGTCCGTTGATATTGCTTACTGCCGGGCTGGGATAAACATTTGCCGTACATGCATTGGCATCTGAAACAGTAACGGAATAAGTTCCGGCTAATATTCCTGTTAAATTCTGTACTGTCGCACCATTATCCCAATGGTAGGTGTACGCAGGAGTTCCTCCTGAAACAATAAGATTAACCGCGCCGTTCGCATTTCCACATTTTGCACTGGCTATTGTTGTAGCCAGACTAATGGCAGAGGGCTCACTGATGGCTGCATTATAGGTTACTTTACATGCATTATTATCTGTTACTGTTACAAAGTAATTATCTGCACTAAGGTTTGCTATATCTTCAGTATTGCCTCCGTTTGACCAGTTATAGGTATAGGGCGGAGTACCTCCACTGATGGTCAAATCTATACTTCCATTATTACCTCCATTGCATGTTACATCTGTTGAAGTTGCAGAGAGTACCGGACTTCCTATATTGCTTACAGAAACACTTAAATCCTTTGTACAACCACTTGCTCCTGTTACAGTTACTGAGTAATTACCAGCAGGAACATTGGTTATATCCTGTGTTACTGCATTGTTAGACCACAGATAAGTATAAGGCGGGACACCCCCCGCAACTGACAAATCTATTGCTCCGTTTGCTTTCCCGCATTTAGCAGACGATGGTATCGCGGAAAGCGTGATTAAAGGATTTTCAGTAATGGTAAAGGGTTGCACAAAAGTACAATTATTAGCATCATTTACTGTAACAGTATATGTTCCGGCAACAACATTGGTTAAGTCCTGAGTAACAGCTCCATTTGACCATGTGTATGTGTAGTTAGGTGTGCCTCCGGAAGGAGTTAAATATATGTTTCCGGAAGCGTCTCCATAACATTTTACATTCACTTGTGAATAGGAAAGAGAAAGGGCAGACGGCTGTGTAACAGTATTCGTAGAAATATCAGAGCAATTATTTGCATCTTGTACTGTAACAGTATAAGTTCCTGCTATAATATTCATCAGATCTTTTGCCGAGGTTCCGTTTGACCATGAATAGGTGTAATTAGGAACTCCGCCGGATGGGATAATATTTATTTCTCCGGTATTCTCTCCATTGCAAAGCACATTAACCGGAACTGCGGCCAAACTCAGCGGAGAAGCCGGCTGAGTAATAATGGAACTGCCTGTTGCAGAACATCCTTTTGAATCTGTAACAGTAACAGTATATGTTCCTGAAGAAAGCCCCGATAAATTTTGCGTTGATAATCCGTTAGACCATTTATAAGTATAGGGCACATTCCCGCCGCTGGCATTGAGATTAATGCTGCCTGTTGAATTACCAAAACACAAAACATTTGTCTGGGTACTGAGAACAGAAAGAACTGCCGGTTCATTAATAACCACACTGACACTTCCTGTACAGGTTCCTGCGTCAGAAACTGTAACAGCATAAGTACCCTGAACAAGCGAACTTAATACGGATGTTGCCGCACCATTTGCCCATTGATAATTGTAAGGAGCAACACCGCCCGTAACATTTATTGTAATAATTCCATCTGTATTTCCATTACAACTTACATCTGATTTAACATAAGGTATAGGCAAACTGCCTGATTGAGAGATACTAAAACTTGTAGTTGCTGCACAGCCCAACGAATTGGTAGCAACAACGTAATAATTTCCATAAGCTAATCCTGTAATCTGATCAGCGCCATTCACCGTTGCTGAAGTTCTTATCAGGTTATTGCTTCCGTTATACCATTGATAAGACCATGGTCCGAAATTACCTCCCAAAGCAGTGGCTGTTCCATCTGCACTTCCGCAATTAGCATTCACTGGAGTAACAACAGGATTAGGACAACATTGCATTACAGCATATAAAGTGTTTGGCGGATCACCATCGCAGGCGAACGATGTCCATGAGCCGGATTGTCCGTCACCATATTTGTAAACATCCACATTCAAACTTGCGCCTTGCACACATTGGTTTAGCGGCTTAGTGGTAATTGACCAGCAGAAAGTCCAATCACACAGATTGCTGGAATTATTGTCACCATAGTTGTTACCGGGATTACTATCCCAACAACAATTGTTATTTCCGTTTCCATTCACCCCATTAGGTTCACCTAAATTCGATTCATAGAAAAACCCCGGACCTACAACAAGGCCTCTTTCATATCCTGTTATTGTAGAATTGTAATAGGACCAATAACCATGTCCGTCACAAGAGGGAGGCATTGAAATCGCCTGAAAAGTAGAAAGATCCCATCCCTCAGCGAATTTTGGCACTATACCATGAAGCCAGTTAATAGATGTTTGATTATAATCATTAACCGTCAGGCAAAAGTTAACTGTTGTACCCGGCTGATAAACACCATTCACCGGTGCCGGATTAGCTGTAAAACTTGTACCTTTTACACATGCTGAACAGTCATTGTCATTTGAAATTCTCAGCGTAAAATCACATTGATCATTCAGATTACCTCCACTAACTTGCATCCAGTAAGTTCCCGGTTCCAGCGCTTTAAAGGAAGTGGTCAATCCTGAATTATTTCCAATTGCACATCCCCGCCCTATTAGATTTGTACAACTGCTTCCGGAGTAAATTGCAATATTGGGCTGAGTCAATCCTCCTGAAAGTGATACATTCAACTTTGAACCTGTCATTACGAATTTATACCAAACATCGGCTGCAGGTGTTGCCTGATTCCCACTTGGATTACAACTATTCTGAGCGCTATAAGGGTTAGATGCCGTTGCACAAATATTTGATCCGTCAATTGTAACAGCATTACCTATACCGCTTGCAGGACAGGCGGCCGGTGTTGGTAGTGTACCCACATTTTGTGCGCCTGAACAATTGTCGTTTACCGGAGGGATTCCTCCGTTAGGACAACCACAATTTACAGAAGTAATACATATTCCAAAATCACCAAATACCTTGTTGCCATTATCCCAAGAACGAATATACAAAGTTTGTCCCGGAGTAAGCCCGCTTTGCACAATATCAGGCATAAGACCATTTCCAACTCCATTATTATTACAAGTAATAAGTGAAAGTGAACCGCAAGTACCGCTATACAATGCCATAGCACCATCTGTAACAGTCATCGCTTTTGTTTTTATATGTGCTATGCCGGTTGACGGAACAACAAATGAAAACCACACATCTCCTCCTGAATATCCGCCGCAACCCGGAGCAGGTACGCTACTTGAATTGGTTGCATTAAGATTGGATGAGGTGGTATAATTGCAAATTGAATTTACAGGCAAAGGTGTAGCTCCGCTGCAATTATCATTAGATGGAACTGTAACACAACTAATAGTTGCAACCCAACCTGTAGCCGTTGAACTGTTATTGCTCTTAAAATTAAAAGTTAAACAACCGGAAGTAGCGGTAACCGTGGGACCACCACTTCCCAGATTACCGCTGTAACTTCCAATTAAAGTTCCGCTCGCATTCACTCCATCATAGATGGTGAGTACGCCGGCATTAGATCTTGTATTAAAGTTTGTAAAAACGACCTTTATAGTTTGGCCGGGTGAGTTGGAACAGAATGTTAATGTAAAGTTTTCATTTGTCCCATATTTATTTGATGGTCCTCCTGAGTCGTAGAATGTTCCCCCACAAGTATTAATTTGTCCATTCTTCATGTTATAGCTCTGCGCAAATACCGGCAGGCTTGCTGTCATCATCAATACGATGACACATACATATAGAAACAAATAAAACCTTGTAAAAAAATTTATCAAGCGTGGTGGTGCTTTTAGTTTTTTCTTACTGAAAATTTATTAATTAATTTCAGCTACTCAAAATTAACTAAAAACTTAGCTTTCTTAACTAAAAAATATTTGATTTGTTACATTTTCACGATAATAATTCATGAATTCCGGTCAAAAGATTTAATAGACTTTTTATTATTATATATTAACTATTTTATTAACATTCAAACAACTATTTTCAAGAATCTTTTTCAATTTCTTCAAAACTCCTTCCCAGCAATACCTTAATCATTTCCCTTCTGTATTTTCTTGAAAAAACATCATTGTCAATTACCCGTGCTTTTTTGAATGCTTGCTGAATCAGAAGATTCTTATCGTCATTAATGCTGCCCTCTACTAAAATGGGCTTCGGATCAACAGCACCGAGAGCGATTTTGATATTCCCGTTTTTATCTATGGAAACACAACTTGTCAGCGAACTGAAATCCATACTTTCACGCTGTCTTAATTTTTTGTAAGAACACCTGAACTGCCGGTGGAGTGGAAGCAATATGTGTTTGATGATTATATTCTTGTCTAATCTGCGTGGATTAATCCCATCTCCGGTGTAGATGTCTGTGAGTTTGATAATACTTATTGAATCTGCAGAAGCAATTTCAATGCTTGCATCCATGCTGATCAATGCAATGGCAGTGTCTGAAGCGAACTTTGAGAAACAATTTTTAGCTCCACCGGTTGCAATGCAAATGTCGCCATCGCATTTCAGACAGTAACCGACCGCTTCGCGCCACCACTCTGACTGGTTGTAAAATACGCATCGGTTTTCGCATAAAATATTTCCACCAAGCGTTGCTGTCCGCCTGATTACCGGCGAAGCAACTGAGTGCGCTGCCTCAATCAGTATCGGAAATTCTTTATTAATCTCAGCATGCTTTTTCAAATCAGCCAATCGAACTAATGAACCTATTTTCAGATAATCGTCTTCCTGTTTTACTGATTTCAACTCTTCAATGCCGGTTAAATCAATCAGGCAGGCAGCACTTTCATTTCCCTGAAATTTATTCACCATTATATCCGTTCCTCCTGCAACAAAGCAGAAATCATCTCTGAACTGAGAAGCCAGATTCAATGCTTCCTGAACTGTCTTTGCCTTATGGTAAATCCTTTCTGTTATCATCCTGGTTGTTTTGTTTTATTCATGATTGCTCCTGATGATTCGATATCTGCTTCCGTGAGTTTCACTAAAATTTCTTCCGCACTGACCGGTAACTTGCTTACCCTAACCCCTACCGCATCATAAATGGCATTAGCTATTGCCGGCATCACCGGATGCAAAGCGCCTTCGCCACATTCTTTTGCTCCGAAGGGACCTTCCGGATCATTGCTTTCAATGATGTTCGTACAAAAATCCGGTGTTTCCAATGTGGTTGGAATTTTATAATCGAGAAAATTATTATTCAATAGTAACCCGCCATAATATTTCATCTGCTCACTTATTGCCTGCCCGATACCCATGTGCCATGAGCCCTCAAGTTGCCCCTCTACTGCCAATGGGTTAATGGCTTTTCCGCAATCATGTGCACCCCAAACATTCAGCAATTTCACAAGTCCTGTTTCCGTATCTACTTTGACTTCGGCAATACAGGCGCCAAATGAATAAGATGGGCTTAATCCGGCTCCGGCTCCTTTGAAATTACCCCCTAATTTGGGTGAGATGTATTTCCCACTCACGCTCACTGCACCTCGTTTTGCTGTAAGAATTTCTATCGCTTCTTCCCAACTCAAATCTACTTTACGGTCATTTGAAAAAATCATGTCGTTAGAAAAATTCAATTCAGATTCTTCGATATTCTTTTTCTGAGAAATGGACTGTAACATTTCTTTTTTCAAATTCTCTGCGGCATTCTTTGCTGCATTGCCCGCCATAAAAGTTACACGGCTGGAATAGCTGCCCAGATCAACGGGTGTCAGCAAGGTATCTGCAGCAAGAACAAAAATTTTATCCATAGAAATTCCCAGTACTTCCGCCACAATAATTGCCAGCATGGTATCGCTTCCCTGACCGATATCGCTTGCTCCCGAAGTAATCAGTACTCTGCCATCGAAGTCAACTTTAAGATGTACGGTAGATTGGGGCAACTCATTCCAAATGATAGGCAGAGCGCTGCCGCTGATGAAAAAACCACAACCCACACCGATACCATGACCGAAAGGAAGCTTGCGGAATTTGTTTTTCCATTCCGATTGGTTCATCACTGTTTGTAAACTTTCACGGCTGCCGTTGGAGGTAATCCGGTATTGTCCGACAGTGAGGGTGTTGGAGGAAAGAAAATTTTTCATTCTCAGTTCACAGGGATCGGCATTTATTTTCTCAGCCAGTTCGTCAATAATACATTCCACTGCAAAGCGGGAATTTACTGCCCCGTGTCCGCGCATAGCGCCGCATTGCGGTTTGTTGGTATATACCCTGAATGTACGAAAGCCGAGATTGTCAATCTTGTAAGGTGCCTGTAACAGCACTCCGTTATAGTAAGAAGTAACCACACCAAAACTTCCATAAGCGCCGCCGTCAATGGTAATATCCGCATCCAGTACTTTAAATTCACCTTCTTTTGAAACGCCCATTTCAATTGTCATTTTTGAAGGGTGTCGTCCGTGATTGGTGATGAATACCTCTTCCCTGTTCAAACGAACACGTACCGGCTTACCCGTTTTTCGTGCTAAATATGCGATGATGATTTCATGGGGGAAGGGATCACTTTTGCCGCCAAATCCACCACCTACTACCGGCTTGATAACCCGAACTCTTGCCAAAGGAAGTTCAAGAACTTTTGCCAATGCTCTGTGCAGGTAATGCGGAACTTGTGTAGCAGAAATTATGGTTAATCCATTCTCATCCCAATAAGCAGTAGCAGCATGTGGTTCGGTAAATCCATGACTCACTCCTTCAAACTCAAAACTCATTTTGCTGCGAACATCTGCTTCAGCCAGTCCTTGTTGCTGATTACCAAAACGCAACTCTGCTTTTTTGTGTATGTTGTTGTTCTGTCTGGTGTGAGAATGAATTTTTTCATTCTTTCCGATGTCGTTCAAAGAACTTTCTATAGTGAAATATTCTTTGAGTGGTTTATATTTTACTTTAATCAGTTTGCATGCCTGCTCTGCAATTCCCTCTGTGTCGGCAGCAACTGCAGCAACAATCTCTCCGATGTATCTGGTTTTCTCAATTGCCATAGCTGCTTCATCCTGAGAAATAGGCAGCACACCAAATTTTGCCGGCAGTTCAGATCCTATGCAGATACCTCGTACACCGCTTAATTTTTCTGCTGCTGAAATATCTATGTTCTCGATTATTGCATGAGCATGAACACTTTTTAAAAATTTACAATGCAGAGAATTTTTTACCCGCACATCATCTGCATATTCGGCAATGCCCTGCACCTTTTTTCCTGCTTCTATATAAGGTCTCGGAGCGCCAATTGTATTGAACGCTTCATTATTCGTTTGTCGTTTTGTTGAAGATATATCTGATTGACTGTTAAATTGCTCATCAGAATATTCAGCAACCGCTTCTATTATTTTTTTGTACCCTGTACATCGGCAGAGATTACCGGATAATGCTTCTTTGATTTCATTGACCGTCGCCTTAGGATTATTGTTGATGAAATCCAGTGAGGTCAACACCATTCCGGGCGTACAGAAGCCGCACTGTGTGGCTCCCTTTTCTACAAATTTTTCCTGCAGTTTATGCAGGTTTGCACTGGTTGCCACTCCTTCTATCGTTAAAATATCCGATTCATTGCAACGCATTGCAGGAGTGATACAACTCAACACGGGTTCATTATTGATCAGCACTGTACACGCTCCGCAACTACCCTGCTCACAACCGATTTTTGTTCCGGTGAATCCTGCTTTTTCACGAATCACAGATGAGAGCATTTCGTGCTCGCCAACTAATAATTCTATTTGCTTCCCGTTGATTGTTAATTTCAGTTGCTTCATATTTTCTGAATATTATGTTTCATCTCCTCTCTTGTTCTCTTGCTAAATTCCTGCACCGATGCTTTTCCCGCCATCTACATAAATCGTTTGACCGGTGATGAAATGTGTTTTGTCAGACACAAGAAAAGAAACAGCATTCGCTACATCTTCAGGTTTACCCATCGTCTTTGTGGGCTGTGCCTCAATTAATTTTTGCAAAACATCTTCTTCCAATTTCTTTGTCAATGGTGTATCAATCAGTCCGGGGGCAACCGCATTTACCGAAACATTGTATTTACCCAACTCCAGAGCAAGAACACGGGTAAGCGCAACCACTCCAGCTTTGGATGCGGAATAATTGCTCTGTCCTTTGTTGCCGAGCCATGCACGCGAAGAAATATTTACAATGCAGCCGTTCTTTTGCTCCCTGAAAATTTTTGCTGCTTCACGGCACATCAGCCATACACCTTTAAGATTAACATTCAGTACCATATCAAAATCTTCAGAATTCATTTTCCATATCATGTTATCGCGGATGATTCCTGCATTATTTACTACCGTATCTAATCGTTTGAACCGGTTCAAAATTTTCTGAAAGAGTTCGCTTACGGAGTTGTCACTGACTATATCACAGGGATAAAATGCTGCATTTTCTTTTCCCAGTTTTTCCGCAAGCGATTTTCCGTTTGCTTCATCAATATCCGCTAGCACCACAAAGAATTGATCAGCCACCAACCTTTCGGCAATGGCTTTGCCGATTCCTTTTGCAGCGCCTGTTACAACAGCAATACGCTTCATTGTTAACTTTTATTTATCTTATTTTCTAAATCACTTTTTCTCTCATCACCAAGTTCCCTGTCTTTATCCATGAATCTGAAATAAATAGTTTCTTTCTCCTGATCACTCAGCATAGTATCAGAACTGATGAACAGTTCATCATTCTCCGCTCCAATGTGGTCTCTCATATCAGAGAAATAAGCATTGAGAATCTTTTTCGCACTATCCCACTGAGCATTCAGAAGAGCGTCCTGTGCATTGCGAAGAGCTTCGCGAAATTCATTGTGATGATCGGTAAGCGAACTGATAAGCCCTCCACCGAGCATCTCATTATTTTCTTCAATGAACCGGAACAGGATTTCCTCTTCTTTCTGGTGATGATACTCATCGCCATATTCTCTAAAGAACCGGACATACCAGAGCAGTTCGTCTTTGTGTGCAGATAAATCATTCTGCTGTAGAATGGCGCTCGCCTGTTCAATTGCTTTGAGAATCACTTCGTGTTCATCAAATAAAATCTGTGTTGCTTTTGAATACATTATTATCAGGGATTTAAAGTTTCTAAAAATGTGTTCGTCACATTTACCGGACGATTATTTTTTACTGCAATCATTTTTGCCAATATACTGATGGCGATTTCGCCGGGAGTGTTTCCTCCTATATCGAACCCTATGGGCATGTCCACTTTGTTTAATTCTTCCTCTGTTACAGTACCGCTTGACAGAAACATCTTTCGGGTGACCTTCACTTTACGCATGCTGCCTATCATTCCGAGATAAGTCAAAGGTTGTTTGATGCAGCGGGATAATATTTCACGGTCGTAAGCATGGATATGTGTGCAAATCACGACAAATACGTTTTTATCAAATTTTATTGAATCGAGAAAATCCTGGTGAGAAGTATTGGCAACTGTAATATTTTCCAAAGGCACATTATAAAAAATTTCTTTTCTCTCATCAATAAGTGTTACTCTGAAACCCATATCTTTTGCATAACCCGATAATGCTTTTCCGACATGTCCTGCTCCGAAAATATAGAGTTGAGGTTGGTTCAGTACCGGTTCTATAAAAACTTCCACCGTTCCGCCACAACACATGCTGTGCTGGCGCAATAGCTCATGAGTAAAAACCTGCGCCTGCCGGCTTTGGCATATTTCTATTGCATCCTCTGTTACTTTTTTTTCCAAGCTGCCTCCTCCTATTGTTCCAAAAATTTTTCCGTCGTTCCACACAATCATCTTAGCGCCTGCCTTCAAAGGAGTTGAGCCATTTGTTGAGATAATGGTGCAAAGCGCCGCTTTATCATCGCTGTTTATAATCTGTAATATTTTTTCGTATAGCGTTTTCAATTTATCAATTTACAGAGAAACGAGTGGATTAAGTATTCATGTGTTTAAATAATTGCTTGGTATTTTCTGCCAAAAAATTTTTCATACTCAAAGGGGGTATTGATATTGACCAGAATGTTTTTATCTGAAACTTCTACAGGTGTTTTATCAAATTTCTGTATCACCTCTTTCAGGTTCAAATTATCCTGCTTTGTATTTTTAATGAAGTCAATAATTTTTTTTGAAAGAAGAACCGGATGACCGCCTGATTTGACCTCTGTTTTGCCATCAGCAGAAAGAGAAGTATGGTAAGGTGCGGAGTAACCGTTTTCGTTTTTGTTTTTAAAAAGCAATTTCAATAGTGCTTCTGTTACAAACGGATTATCTACATCCTGCACGAAACAGAATGAAGTATTATTTAATTTAGACAATCCAAGTTTCAGAGAAAAAAAGCGTCCCGAGTCCGGAAAATGATTGGGAACTACTGTAACACACAGAGGCAGATGCTCTGAATATTTCCGCCATTTATTGTCAAGCAATTCATGATTGAACACAAGTAAAATTTCATTGCTGCCGAAGCGGATGTATTCATCAATTATCTGTTGCAGAAAATTTTTCTTCTCGTTGAACAAGAGAAACGGTTTGGGAAAATTCATCCTCTCGGATTTTCCACCTGCAAGAATTATCGCTGATGTTTTCATTTCTTGTTTTCCGTTCCGGATACCCAACTTTTCAAATAGTTTGATTGTGAAAGAACAAAAAAAACAGAATTACAGGAAATGATTTTAATCATAAGTATAAACATGACTAAAGTCATATTAATAAAGTGGGGATAAAATTAAGTTTGTCTATAAAGTTCAATAAATTATGGCATCACTTCAGGAGATTATAACAGAATGCAAGGAACTTGCCTTTGACCTGAATTTTACATTCGCAAAAAAATGGAAGGCAGAAAGTAACGATAGAATTTTAGTCGGATATCTCCCCATTTACATACCAAGAGAAATTGTATATGCTGCAAACGGTCTTGCTGTCGGCACAATGGGTGTGGGTGACCGGAAGCAAATCATCAAAGGCGATGCATATTACCAATCTTATATCTGCCATTTGCCGAGAGGAATAATAGAACTGGCTCTTGATACAAACTTTGATGGCTTTGATGGATTCTTATTCCCTGCTATATGTGATTGCATTCGTAACCTGTCCGGTATGTTTAAGCTGGCAAAAAAGGGAAAGTTCACCCGATACTTTGATTATCCGCAAAATTTTGACCCGGAGATAGGCGGTGTTTTTTATCAGAAAATGCTGGGTGAAATTATTCAGGATATGTATGAAATAAATGGTGTAAAGATTACAACCGAAAAGCTGAATCACGCTATTAAGCTCTACAATAAAAATAGAAAACTGATAGAACAACTGTATGACATCCGTTCAGAATTCCCGTGGAGAATATCAGCAGCGGATTTATATCATATCGTAAGAGCGGGTATGGTAATTAATGTAGAAAAGCATAACGAAATGCTGGAACAGGTGAGTAATTATTTGCAGGAAGAAAGCGGCGAGCCGATGGATAACATCCGTGTAGTGGTGAGCGGCTCTTTCTGTGAACAGCCGCCTGTCGGCTTAATTAAGTCAATAGAAATGTCAGGATGTTACATCGTAGATGATGATTTCATGCTCGGCTCACGTTGGATTAAAGGCGATGTGGATGCAACAACTGAAGATCCGATTAACGCATTGACAAAAGCATTCTTGACAAAGAGTGATTTCTCTTCCGCACTTTATGATGTAGGAAACCCGAAAGGAAAACGGTTAGTGAATAAAGCGAAGAATAGAAATGCAGACGGTGTGATTTTCTGTGCAGCAAGTTTCTGCGATCCTGCATTATTAGACCAACCGCAACTACAGAAAGCATGCGATGATGCGGGACTCAATCACATCAATTTTCAATTCAATGAAAATACAGGACAGTTTAAAGTCATCAAAGAACAGACTGGAACTTTTGCCGACTCCATAAAACTGTGGGCTTAGTCGCGGATGAAAAATGAAATGTAAATAAAAATCACACTTAATCTGTAGAACCTATGAGTACTACTAAAGAAGTCATCAAAGAAAAAAGCATGGTGCTCCAGAAGGAAATGCTGAGCAACCTCTTTAAAGAATTAAGCACGGCCAAAGAAACCGGAAAAAAAGTGGTTTACACTTTTGTGCCCGGCAACCTTACCGAATTAATACTCGCTTTGGATATGTTGCCCGTTTATCCCGAGATTAATGCACTGCAATCAGGTATGCGAAAGCGTTCGGGAGCGTTTATCAAAGATGCCGAAAAGATGGGACACTCTGAAGATGTGTGTACCTATGTCAAGTGCGATATCGGAATGATGCTGAATGGAAATGTCGGTCCTTCCGGAGAAAAAATACCCAACCCTGATTTACTGCTGCTGAGTTATACCGGCTGTTTCACCTTTATGAAGTGGTTTGAGAATTTAGAGCGTTTGTATCCTGGCGTTCCGGTTGCCATGCTGCATACCCCTTATCAGGAGAATGGTCAAATCACACAACAGATGGTAGATTATATGGTGAAACAGTTGAAGGAAGAGGTGATTCCTAAGATGGAACAGGTAGCAGGTAAAAAACTGGATTATGAACGCCTTGCAAAAATGATGGATAACTCTGCCGAAGCGGAAGACTATTGGGTGAAAGTGTTGGAAAGCGCTAAGAACAAACCTTCACCCATTGATGCTTACTTCGCCGGAGTGTATTATATGGGACCAATGAATACAGCATTCAGAGGAACTGAAACTGCTGTGGGATATTACAAGGAGTTGTATAATGAAGTAAGCGATAGGATAAAACAAGGTCTGCTGCCCATTACACCGGAAGGAGTTCTGAAAGAAGAAAAATTTCGTCTCGTTGTTGAGGGTCCTCCGAACTGGACCAACTTCCGCGAGTTCTGGAAAATATTTTATGATATGGGAGCAGTCATTGTTGCCTCCACCTACACGAAAGTAGGCGGCTTTTATGACTTTGGTTTCCGCCACGATTCATCCAAACCGCTTGAAAGTTTAGCAAGATATTGTATGAGCTGTTACACTAATTTGAATCTCCCGCAGCGGGTTAATTTATTGGAGAAATACATCAAAGAATATCAGGCAGATGGTTTTTTAATCAACTCCATCAAGAGTTGCAACTCATTCTCGGCAGGACAATTATTGATGATGCGCGAAATTGAACAACGGCTCAGCATACCTGTCGGATTTATTGAAAGTGATTTGGTAGATCCACGCTACTTCTCTTACGCCAATATCAAAAACCGTTTGGAGAGTTATTTCCAGATGCTGGAACAGAGAAAAACTATTCTTGCACAGGAAACAGCATGAAAGAAGAACACAAAAGAAATGATTTTATAAACCTAAGCAATTCAACATTATGAGTAAATATTATTTAGGAGTTGACCTTGGTTCAACCACATCCAAAGCAGTAATCATCAACGAGCAGGATGAAATTATCGGACGCGGTATCACTAACACCCGTGCTAATTACAGTGTGGCTGCTGACATTGCCCGTATGGAAGCAACTTACAACGCCCGCTTTTATGTTCTCAAAAAAAATATGGATGCTGAAATAAGGGAGAAGCCGGAATACAAAAAATACATTTCCGATTTGGAGAGTGTTTTTCAGTATGAACAATTTAAAATCCGGTTGGACAACTTAGGCGAGCAGTTGCTGAAAACCTGCAAAACCTTTTTCAAAGATGAAGCCACTCAGAATAAAATGGTGGAACATCTTAGAAACATCCGCAGATCTTTCAAACCTAAGATTAAACACGACTATCTCTACAATAACCTCGGTGCAAAAAATCAATTCTTCCGTGATATCGTTTCCGAGAAATACAATGAAGAAGTTGCCAAATTAGATATTTCCCTCTTTGAACCTTTAATGACAGTGTGGGATAAAAGTATTACCCCTGCTGAAAATGAAGTCATCAATTTTGATTTCAAAGGACTTGTTCATCAGGCAATGGAAGTGTTGAAAGATAAGTACGACAATCTGCCGGACAAACCAGCCGATGTGGAAATAAAAGATGAAGATGCTTTTGATATGGAAATGTATTTACTCAAAGGCGATTTCAAAAATGTATCTGAGTCGCTGCGCAACCATATTGATGAAGTTGCTGACCTGGAATTTAATATTGAGAATATGACAGGCACCGGATATGGAAGGGCGTTGCTTCCGTTCCCGCAGGAGTGCATCCGCTCCGAAATTTTGTGTCACGCTTTTGGCGCACACGCATTCTTCCCAAATACAAGAACAGTACTGGATATTGGCGGACAGGATACCAAAGCCATTCAGGTGGACAAGTACGGTCTGGTTACCAGTTTCCAGATGAACGACCGTTGTGCTGCAGGATGCGGACGTTATCTTGGTTATATCGCTGATGAAATGAGCATCTCTCTTAACGAACTTGGTCCTATGGCAAACAATGCACAGAAAGAAGTCAGCATCTGCTCAACTTGTACCGTATTTGCCGGCGCTGAATTACGCGAACTAACCAATCTCGGAGAGAAGCGCGAAGATATTTTAGGCGGATTGCACAAAGCAATTGTTATGCGTGCAATGTCGCTGCTGGCAAGATCGGGCGGCGTATTTAACGAATTTACTTTCACAGGTGGTGTGGCAAGAAATGTGGCGGTGGTAAATCACTTGCAGAAATTGGTACGGGATAACTACGGTGATACAATCACAATAAACATTCATACCGATTCCATTTTTATGGGAGCTTTGGGCGGAGCAATGTTTGCGCGCAGGAATGAAAAGGTAGAGTTACCCAGTGCGAAGAAGGCAGTGAACGCTTAAATAATCATTCAATTAATTGATACAATAAAATTGTAAAAAACGAAGCGCTATGAATTCAGATTTTTTAACAATGGGAATTGATGTCGGCAGTAACTACATCAAGTTGGTTTTGATGGAATACACCACATCTCATTCAAATGAGGACGATGAAGGTTTGCAGTCAAAATTGCTTGACAGACAAACCGAAAAAATTCGCAAGCGAGATCCTTCGCAGGTTTCAGACGACATGATTAAAGCCATGCTCGCAAAACATAATCTGAAATATGAAGACATTGCTTATCTCGCATCTACCGGTGAAGGCGATTTAGTAAAAAGGAAGCGCGGACATTTTTATGGTATGACTACTCATGCTAAAGGCGCCAAATATCTTTTCCCGAACGCAAAAACCGTTATTGATATGGGTGCACTATATGTTCGTGCTATAAAAATTTCTGATAGCGCACGTGTAATGGATTACAAAATGACAGGACAGTGCGCATCCGGTTCGGGGCAGTTTTTAGAAAACATTTCCCGTTATCTCGGCTTATCCATTGAAGAGCTGGGTGACATATCTAAGCAGTCGGAACAGCCGGAAGTTTCTTCAGGAATTTGTGCTGTATTAGCGGAGACTGATGTAATTAATATGGTTTCAAGAGGAGTAAAAACACCTGACATTATCAAAGGAATTCATATCTCCATCGCTTCACGAATCATTAAACTGATGAGTTCGCTCAAATCAGAATCACCGATAGTACTTACAGGAGGCATGGCTTTAAATAGTGGTATGCTAAGAGCTATTGAGGAAGCAATAGAAGAAGGCAACAAGAAGTTTGAAGTGCTGGCACATCCCGATTCAATTTATGCGGGAGCCATTGGTGCGGCATTGTGGGGCGGATACAGAGATAGAAAATTAAAGGAAAAAGAAGCTGCTGTTACAGGATAAAATATTAACCTAAAAACAAATGTGCCCGTGATACTCGAATCAGATAATAAGTCAGGCAACATCGTTCCGAATATTTCTACGATGCTGAGAAATAATGTACACCGTTTTGAGGAACGAATTATTTTTCAGGAGAAAGTTGAAGGTAACTATACGGGCATCACATGGAAAGATAGCTACAACGATATTCTGAATATTGCATATAATCTGAAACAACTTGGATTTTCAGAAGGTGAAAAGATGGTCATCTTTTCACGCAACTGTAAGGCAATGCTGGAAATGGAATTAGCCGTAATGTCTGTAGGTGGAATTGCCGTTCCAATTTTTGCGGGCTTTAAGAAAGATACCGCCGAATTGCTGATTAACCATTCAGAAGCCGGATATCTTGCTGTTGAAGGTGAACAGCAACTCAGTAACATTCCTGATGAAATCTCTCTGAAGAAAATATTTGTATTTGAAAAAAACATTAACCCATTAAATTTTAAAAACATTGTTGAATTTGAAAAATTAAAAAAGGAACGGAGCGATAATAACTTCTTACTGAACTTCAATGCACCACCCGATGAAATATGTCTGGAAATGTACACTTCAGGCACAATGGGTATTCCAAAATGTGTACGGCTTTCACACAAAAATATTTTATCGCAACAGGCAGCATTAGATGGAGTGGATTGGTGGGACCTGAATGAAAATGACCGCTTTCTTTCCTACCTGCCATGGCATCATAGTTTTGGCGGAATCTTTGAATTGTTCAATGCTGTATATCGCGGCGCTGTGTATTCGCTGGAGTCAGGTTATGGAAAAGATACAGGGATGATTTTTGAAAACTGGAAAAAAATTAAACCTACAGTATTTTTCAGTGTACCAAAGGTTTATCAGGCATTGTTTGAACTTACTAAAGAAAGTAGAGAAGCAGAAGAATTATTTTTCCATTCAGGATTAAAGTTTGTCTTTACTGCCGCTGCGCCTATGCCAGAAAACCTATCCCGTGAATTTGAGAAACGAAAAATTCCAGTGATAGAAGGTTGGGGATTAACGGAAACATCACCTTGCTGCACTCTGACGAATCCGAAAATAAAACGCGAAGCCGGAGTGGTCGGAAAACCAATTCCGGGTGTGAGCATACGGTTGGGTGAAGAGAATGAAATTCAGGTGAAAGGACCTAATGTGATGTGCGGCTATTACAAAAACGATGAAGCCAATAAAGACATCTTTACGGCTGACGGATGGTTCAGAACCGGTGATGTTGGTGAGATAACAGAAAAAGGATTGAAGCTGATTACCCGCAAAGACCGTATTTTTAAATTAACCAATGGTGAAAAAGTGATTCCAACAGAAATGGAATCCATCATTCAAAGTAAATGTCATTACATTTCATTTGCTGTGGTTACCGGTGGTGGAAGAGAATATCCTGTGGCATTATTATTTCCGAACAAAAAACTAATTGAAAATCCCGACTACGAGGTCTCGCCGCTTGAAGGATGCTTTTGTCCGCGCAATTTGAATGAACTTAGTCATTGCCTGCAAGGATGCCTGAATGATGCAAACTGTGGAGTGAAACAAAAGTTTGCCAAAATAAAAGCAGCATTGATTATTGATGATGAACTGTCCATTGATAAAGGAACACTTACTCCGTCAATGAAAGTAGCACCCAACAATGTATTCAAAGCATATAAAGCTGAATTGGAAAATCTTTACAACGGTGATAACAGACTAAAAGAAAAGGTATATGTTGTCTATCTGCGCGATGCGAATGAGTTAAACTCTTTAAATCTGAAACAACCGGTATAACTAATATATGTACAATGATGTATGAAATAAAATCAACGGCGCTTTTGAAAAATCTGATGGGCAACTATTTCCGGTCGCTCGGGTCGGATGGTAATCCTGTTGCCTGGTGTACCAGTGTGGGTCCTGCCGAATTACTTCGTTCGTTTGGCTTTGAAGTTTATTTCCCTGAAAACCACGGAGCGCTATTAGGTGCAACCCGCACTGCTATGGATCTTATTCCAGAAGCAGCCACTTATGGTTATTCCAATCACATTTGCTCTTATACTACCTCTGACATTGGCTCCTATTTAAAAAAACAAACTCCGCTTCAGAAGCACTATGGAATGACTTCCATTCCCAAGCCCGACTTGATTGTTTACAATACCAACCAATGCCGTGAAGTGCAGGACTGGTTCAGTTTTTTTGCTAAAGAATTTAATTGCCCCATTGCGGGAATACACCCGCCGCGTTATGTGGATGAAGTAACGAAAGATGAAATCGCATTAGTCATTGAACAGTTCAAAAAAATAATTCCCCTTTGTGAACAGACAAGTGGGAACAATTTCGATTTAGATCGGTTCAAACACACGATTCTCCTCAGCAAAGAAGCTACACTTCTTTGGCAACAAGTACTGAAAACTTCAACAGCTTCTCCCGCACCTCTCAGCTTCTTCGATGGAGTCATTCACATGGGTCCAATTGTAGTGATGCGCGGAACAGAGCAGGCAAAAGATTATTATGCGAAGCTGTTACAGGAACTTCAGGAGAATGTTAAGAATCATACCGGAGCGGTAAAGAATGAACAGTGCCGGCTTTTCTGGGAAGGAATGCCTATATGGGGAAAAATCAGAATGTTGTCGGACTTGTTCATTGAAAACCGTACTTCTGTGGTGGCTTCCACTTATTGCAGCAGTTGGGTGTTTGATGAGTTTGATGAGAATGAGCCGTTCGAATCTTCAGCGCTTGCCTATACAAAAATATTTATCAACCGAAGTGAAAAAGCCAAAATGAAAATGCTGGCATCGTGGTTGAAAGAATATCAATGCGACGGAATATTGTTTCATGATACAAAAACCTGCTTCAATAATTCAAACGCCAAGTTTGGTATGCCACAGCGCCTGAGAGAAATAACCGGCGTTCCTTATTTAGTTATTGAAGGTGATTTATGCGACCTGAGGTTTTTCTCCGAAGGGCAGAGCATAACAAAGATTGAAACATTTATTGAGCAGATAGAATCATCAAAAGTGTATCAATGAGTACAGAAAAAAATAAAACAATCGGAATCGTCGGCTTAGGTCCCGTCGGGATGATTCTTGCCGTGCACTTTCAGGAGGCAGGCTGCAATGTTCTGATTTGTGACAATGACAGAATAAAAGCAAATCAAATTAAGAATGAAGGAATCCGGCTCGAAAATGCGATTGAGAAAAAAGCACGATTTGAAAAAATATATCCATCAGCAGCAGAATTACTAAAGCAGCATCCGGAAATAGTTTTTGTATGCCTGAAATCATATCAGGTGGAAAGTATTCTGAATGATATACCCCAAGACAGTACTTCGTTTTTTATTTCTGCACAAAACGGCATTGATGTAGAGCATATCCTGGCGGATAAAGCCGGAGAGAAGAGAACCGGAAGAATGGTCATCAATTTTGCGGGGAATCTTTCTGCTCCTAATACGGTGAAAGTTACCTTCTTCAATCCTCCAAACTATATTGCACCACTGGATGAAAGCAGGAAAAACATTACAGACGAAATTGCTTCAATTCTGAACAGCGTTCAATTAGAAACAAAATCCATATCCTCTTTTGAGTTAACAAAATGTGCTTGGGAGAAAACGATTTTAAATTCATCCCTCTCCGCATTGTGCGGAATAGGACGCTTCACTATGGCTGAAGCAATGGCATTCCCCGATACCATTGAACTCATTGAACAAATAATAGAGGAAGCAGTTCGTGTAGCAGAAGCTGAAAAAATTCGTTTCCCCGATGATTTCATTCGCAACTGTTTAAGATACCTGCGCAAAGGCGGCAATCACTATCCATCGCTTGCAGGAGATTTAATGAACAACCGCCAGACCGAGATTGATTATATGAATGGCAAACTGGTAGAATATGGAAGAAAGCACTATATCCGTACACCGCTGAATCTATCTATGGTGAATATGGTGAAAGCGATGACACAGAAAAATATTCTGTCGGAAGTATCGCATCAGCAAGCTAATGTTTCCAAATCAAAAATCTCTCTCAAAAAACATATTCATCCAAAAGGTAATTGCTTTCTCGGAATTGATCTGGGGTCGGCATATACCAAGTTTACGGTGATTGACGAAGAGAAACACATCGTATTCCGTTACCTGTTAAAGACACTGAACCGCGACAAAATCGCTTCCAAACATATCATCAATGCCATTATGGAAGAGTTTCCGGTTAAGTTTTCCTGCGCAACGGGATATGGAAGAAAAAATTTCCCTGATGGCGATATTGTTAAAACAGAAATTAATTGTGCGGCAGAAGGTGTGAATGAAATTATCCCAGGAGAAAAAAATATACTTGATATAGGCGGCGAAGACATCAAAGTTATCCATACGGATAAAGAAGGTAAGGTGGAAAATTTTTATCTCAACGATAAATGCGCTGCAGGAACCGGAGCCTTCCTTACAGAAATTGCGGAGCGTGCGGGAATTGACATAAAAGAGATGAGCCGCCTTGCCGAACAATCGGACTACAAACAGGAGTTGAACAGTTTCTGTACCGTGTTCGCTAAAACAGAAATAATGAAATGGATTTTTGACGGACAGCCAATTGAAAACCTTGCTAAAGGAATATACCTCTCTATCGGAAGCCGTGTGGCGAAGATGCGTATTGCTCCATCCATTCCCACTGTAATGATTGGTGGTGTCATCGCACACCATCCGTATTTAAAGAAAATGCTGGAGGAAAATTTCAATCAAAAAATTTCTGTACTGGAGGAACCACAGTATGTAGTTTCTTTTGGAGCAGCATTAATTGCGAGAGACCATTTTCTCAATGCAAAGAACCCGGCTGAAACAAACCAAAGTATAACTAAGGAAACAACTAAAGAAAAAAATGTTGTTTCATGAGCAGAAGGATTATGCTGAGTTATGTTTCTCTTCCTGTCATCTTTTCTTACACTATACGGATGGATAATTACACCAGAGTTTTAAGAAACTATGCAGATAAAAATAAGCCGTTTGATATTATAAAAGAAAACAAGCAAATACTGTAACACAATAAGAAAACAAGTATGAAAGGATTTCATCATAAGGAAAGGGGAATCGGAATGGTATTCGATGATATTTATTTAGTCAATGGAGCAAGAACTCCTTTCGGTAAGTATTGCGGCACACTGGCGAATATCTCGCCTACGGATCTTGGCATTTACGCTTCACGCGCTGCGCTGGAAAAATCAAATGTGAAAGCAGATGAAATTGACCAGTTCATTGCAGCCAACATCGGACAGAGTTCTTCAGATGCTTATTTCCTTCCACGGCACATATCGTTGTTTGCAGGTATTCCAGCAGAGGTTCCTGCTCTAATGGTTCAAAGAATATGTGGCTCCGGTTTTGAAACCATCATTACCGGTGCAGAACAAATCAGTTTGGGAAAGGCACAAACCGTTTTGTGTGTAGGAGCAGAAAATATGTCGCTGGCGCCTACAGTTTCCTTTGGAAACAGAATGGGATATCCACTGGGAAGACCGGTATTCAAAGATATGCTTTGGGAAGCGCTGGACGATACCGCTGCGGGATATCCGATGGGATATACTGCTGAAAATGTTGCAAAGAAATATTCCATTACACGACAGGAGTGCGATGAATTTGCTGCACACTCTTTTCAAAAAGCTATGGCGGCAAAAAATAAGTTTACAGAAGAAATTATTCCGCTCAATTCAACTGTGTTTGAGGCAGCAGAATTGAAATCAAGAAAGGTATTTCTGCCGAAAGATGTGAAAGATTTTTCTGCAGACGAACATATACGTGCCACAACCATAGAAGCGCTTTCAAAACTCCCGACAGTTTTTGACAAAACCGGTGTACTTACAGCCGGAAACTGCAGCGGCATTGTGGACGCAGCAGCAGGTGTGGTGGTTGCCGGTAAAAATTCAATCCTGAAAAAAGATTTAAAACCTCTTTCAAAAATTATTGCCGGAGCAAGCTGCGGCATAGATCCCAAGGTTATGGGGTTAGGTCCTGTACCTGCAATCCGCTTGTTGCTCGAAATGACCGGAATAAGTATTGCCGATATTGGATTATTCGAGATTAACGAAGCATTCTCCGCACAGGTTATCGGCTGCGAAAGAGAATTGAACCTTGATAGAAATAAATTAAATGTAAACGGCGGAGCTATTGCAATCGGTCATCCTCTTGCAGCAACGGGCACACGTCTATCACTGACTATTTCAAAAGAAATGATTCGCAGAAAAGTAAAATATGGAATTGCATCGGCTTGTATCGGTGGCGGACAAGGAACGGCTATACTGTTTGAAAACATAAATCTATGAGTACGAATAACAAAATTTATCAATGGCAAATGGTTGAACTCAACAAAGAATTCAAACTTGCTGAAGAAAATTATCCTGAATTAAAAGAGGGCGAGGTGCTTGTAAAAGTCGCCGGTTGCGGTGTTTGTCACACCGATTTAAGTTTCTGGCACTCGGGAGTTCAAACAAAACACACTTTGCCGCTTACACTCGGTCATGAAATATCAGGAACAGTTGTAGCCGGTGAAAGCAGTTGGATTAACAAAAAAGTAATTATACCTGCGGTATTGCCCTGCGGTGAATGTGAGTTGTGTAAGAAAGGAAGAAGCAATATTTGCAGAAACCAACTGATGCCGGGAAATGATTTTCACGGTGGATTTGCCTCACATATTAAAACACCTTCTAAATTTTTGTGTGAAGTGCCGGAGGAGGTGCTGAAAAAATATCCTTTAGAACAGTTGGCAGTAATAGCTGATGCTATTTCCACACCTTATCAGGTGGTTAAAAAATCAGAGTTGGAAGCAGGTGATCTCGCCATTGTGATTGGTGTGGGCGGAGTGGGTGTTTACGGTGCGCTCATTGCAAAAATATCCGGAGCAAAGGTTATCGCACTTGATATTAATGAAGATAAGTTAGCAACTGCAAAAACAAACGGAGTTGATGCCACATTAAATATTAAAGGAATCGACACAAAAACAATAAAGGAAAAAGTAAAAGAATTAGCGAAAGAAATCAAAGCGCCAAAGTATGGATGGAAAATTTTTGAGATTAGCGGAACGAAAGCAGGACAGGAACTGGCATTTAACCTTGTTACTTTTACTTCCACACTTTCCATCGTTGGTTTCACAATGGATAAGGTAGAGGTTCGCCTGAGTAATCTGATGGCTTTTGATGCAAAGCTCATCGGCACATGGGGCTGCCGGGCAGAGTTGTATCCCGAAGTGCTTGACCTTATTGCAAAAGATAAACTGAAAATCTCACAGTTTGTGCAAACCTTCCCGATGAGCAAAATCAATGAAGTCTTTACAAACACGCTCGAACATAAGTACACCAAACGCTCGGTACTTGTACCTGACTTTATTTAACACAATAAATATGAAAAAGATAATTACACTACTTCTGTTGCTTGTTGCAACTTCATTACACGCTCAATTGGTAAATCCCGGCTTTGAAATATGGTCTTCTGATTTACTTGCACCTGCTTCAATGAATCCGAACAGTGGCAACAATTCTAACGGATGGTGGACCTATAATATGTTTAGCAGTCCTGTTCTGGGAAGCAGCCCTATATCAGTCTTTCGCTGTGATACGGCTCATTCCGGTTTATATTCTGCACGCATTAAATCAGTTGTTTATACACCGGCTTCACACTCGCTTAATGCTCCCTGGGGTATCCCTTTCATTGGTCACAGCTACTTAGATACGCTCGGAATATTATTTAACGGCACCACAAACGAAATTGCAGCCACCTATAAACCCGGCATTCCTTTCACTCAAAAAATTTCAACTCTCAGTTTCTGGTATCAATATTATCCGCAGGGAAATGATACTGCTGAGTGTCGTGCCCTGCTTGTAAAAAACAAAAATCCGCAAGGAGGAGGCGCTGTGAAATTATTCAATGCGACCGGCTCAACTTGGCAGCAAGCTACTATCGTGTTTGATTATATTGACACGCAAACACCTGACACATTATACATTCTGATGAGTTCTTCATCACTCGACCATAACCCTGTTCCCGGCAGTACTTTATTAGTTGATGATGTAAGTGTGTCGTATATTACGGGAGTTACTGATATTGAGGATTTAGCAGAGGGAATAATTGTTTATCCTAATCCCTCAACCGGTATGTTTCAAGTTGAAACAGCAACAAGTACCAGTGATACATACAAATTAGAAATTCACAATCTATTAGGAGAATTGGTTTATATAACCCGAGGTAAAAACACATCAGGAAAGCGAACAGAGTCCATTAACATTAACGTAAATACAGGACTTTATTTTTTAACTTATAATAATAGTGAAAATTGTTTCACTAAAAAAATTCAAATTATTCATTAATCAATTAATCTTAACTGAATATGGAACTTAAAAATCATAATTTAACAGAAGCAAAATACCGCGAAATCATTTTTGAAAAACGTCCCTGTCTGAACCATGACGGCGATGAGGTGGAAGGACTTTACAATGCATGGATATGGTTGAACAATCCGAAACAATTTAACTCTTACACAACAACTGCCGTCAAAGAAATCATTCTTGCTTTTGGCGAAGCATCAAATGACCGCAGCGTGGTAGCGGTTGTTTTCACTGCCGTTGGCGATAAAGCTTTCTGCACTGGAGGAAACACAAAGGAATATGCTGAGTACTACTCCGGTAATCCACAGGAATATTCACAATACATGCGCTTGTTTAACGATATGGTAAGCGCTATTTTGAAATGTGAGAAGCCCGTAATCTGCCGCGTGAACGGAATGCGCATTGGCGGCGGTCAGGAGATTGGAATGGCATGCGACTTCTCCATCACAAGCGATATGGCACGCTTTGGTCAGGCGGGACCCAGACATGGCAGTGCCCCAATTGGTGGTGCTACTGATTTTCTTCCTTTATATATGGGCATTGAGCGTGCAATGGGTTCACTCACCTTATGCGATCCATTCAATGCACATCAGGCATACTATTATGGCATTGTTACAGATATTGTTCCTGTACTTAAAGTCAATGGAAAATTTATTCCTAATCCGATGGTTGTTACAGACAGAATTACTGATGAATATGGAAAAATAATTTTTGGCGCTCAGAAAACCGGAGATGAACTGAAGAAGGCGAAAGAGATGGTCGCCTCGGCAGAAACTGATTTGAGTTTATTAGATAGTACTGTGAATAAACTGTGTTCAAAGCTACTCCACACCTTTCCCAATTGCACAAATAAAACCATATCAGAAGTTAGAAAATTTAAACTGGAACATTGGGATAAAAATAAAGAATCAAGCCGCGAATGGCTTGCTCTGAACATGATGACAGAAGCAAAAGCCGGATTCAGAGCGTTTAATGAAGGTACTAAAGAAAACCGCGAAGTGGATTTCATTAAACTCCGTAAGTTGCTTGCAGAAGGTAAAGAATGGAATGATGAAATGCACAAACTGATCTCTCCTCAATTTCAAAAAGAAAAAGTATGAATAAGGTTTCAGTAAAATACACACACGAAAACACGGTTGCGCGCATCTTACTTACCGATGGAAAAGGCAATGTGCTTGATTACATGATGATGGAAGAGTTGCAGTTACTGCTTGATAGCTTTAAAGAAAATCACGGATTAAAGCTCATCACTTTTGAAGGTGCGGGAAAACATTTTTCGTTTGGCGCCAGCGTGGAAGAACATAAGAAAGAATTTGCCGCTGCCATGCTTAATGGTTTTCACAAGTTGTTTTTTACGCTGAGAGATTTAGCGGTGCCAACAGCAGCAGTAGTCAGCGGGCAATGCTTGGGCGGGGGTATGGAGCTGGCAATTATGTGTAATTTTATTTTTACCGACAAAACCGCAAAATTCGGTCAGCCCGAAATAGTTTTAGGTGTTTTTCCTCCACCCGCATCTTTAATCCTTCCTGAAAAAATTGGTCTGGCAAAAGCAGAAGATATGTTGCTTACTGGAAAAATTATTTCTGCTGATGAAGCAAAATTACTTGGCTTTGTAAATGAAGTGTATGACGACAGAGCTACGCTTGATACTGAATTTGAAAAATGGATTGAAACTCATATTGTTCCAAAGAGCGCTTCCTCGCTTCGGTTTGGTGTGAAGGCGGTTCGCTCAAAATTCAATCATGTACTGTCTAATTTTCTGCCGCAATTAGAAACCATGTATGTAAGACAGTTAATGGAAACACATGATGCAAACGAAGGCATTCATGCTTTCCTTGAAAAAAGAAAACCAGTTTGGGAAAATAAAAAAGAACTGACTAAATGAAAACCATAAAAACAGTTGGTGTAGTTGGTGCAGGAACTATGGGTTCAGCATTGGCGCAAAAATTTGCTCAGGAAGGATTCAAAGTAATCCTCGCTGACCGTGAAATGAAGTTTGTGGAGAAAGGATTAAGCGGAATAAAATCCATGCTGCATGAAGGCATAGAGAAAAAAGTTTTTTCCGGTGAGCAAGTGAATGGATTTCTTTCCAACCTGACGGGAACAGATAATCTTCAAGATTTAAAAGTTTGTGATATAATCATTGAAGCTATTTTTGAAGATTTCAGGGTAAAGTCAGATCTGTTCAAAACACTTTCTGAAATTGTTCCGTCCGACACCATTCTTGCTACTAACACTTCATCGTTTTCTGTAACAGAGCTTGCAGCATCCGTAAAAAATCCGGAACGGTTTATCGGATTGCATTATTTCTATCATGCAGCAAAAAACCGCCTGGTTGAAATAGTTCCCGGCAAAAAAACTTCTGAAGCCACAACAAAAACAACTTACCGGTTTTCCGTTCTGTCAGGGAAGGATCCGATTTATACTAAAGATGTTTATGGTTTTGCTGTGAACCGGTTCTTTGTTCCGTGGCTGAATGAATCTGCCAAACTTCTTGGCGAAGGAATTGCCGGCACTGAAATTATTGATGCAGTGTGCATGAAAACTTTTGGAATAGGAATGGGACCTTTTGTCCTGATGAACGCAACCGGTGTTCCTATTGCAATGCATGCACAGCGCACCTTAGAACCTTTCGGTCCATCCTACAAGGTTGCAGATCAGCTTGTGCAACAGGTGGAGAGAAAAGAAAACTGGCTGATTGGAGATATAAGTAACAGTACAATTAATCCTGAGATTGAAAAAAAGATTTCAGAGCGGATGCTGGGCTGCGTATTCTTTGTCTGCTCGCAGATATTGGAGGAGAAAACCTGTAGCGCCATTGATTTGAATAAAGGTTCAAAAATCGGGTTAAAATGGAAGCGAGGTCCTGTAGATTTAATGAAACAGTTTGGTGAAGCGGAAACGAGAAGACTGATAGAGAACTACTGCAAAATTTATAACGAAAAGTATCCCAATGTTTCTTCTTCTCTATGGGAAATGGAGTTTATAACATTAGAAAAAAACGGAGACAGAGCTGTCATCACCATGAACCGGCCCGAAGATCTGAACGCACTGAACGAAGAGGTAATGAAGCAATTAGATGCAAAATTTTCAGAAGCAGAAAATGATACGGCCGTAAAAACCATTTTTATCACTGGCAGCGGGAAGGCATTTGTTGCAGGGGCAGATATAAAATTCTTTGTAAAAAACATCAGAAATAAATCACTCAGCAATATTGTGGATTTCACAAGTTACGGTCAACATGTTTTTGAGAAGATTGATAAATCAGAAAAGAAAGTTGTTGCCCTTCTCAATGGAATGGCGCTTGGCGGAGGAGTGGAACTTGCTCTTTGTGCGGATGTTATCCTTGCAGTCCCTAAAACAACTGTTGCGTTTCCCGAAACAGGAATAGGAATTTATCCGGGGCTTGGAGGTACGCAGCGTTCAGTTAAGAGAGCCGGAAAGAATCTGGCTAAATATTTAATCCTGACAGGGAAAATACTTCATGCGAAAGAAGCGAATGAAATAGGATTAATTGACGGAATAATATCTCCGGAAGAAATGTTTGAATTGTTGAATGGAGAAAAATTGGTCCCGGCTGCAGGAAAAAGAACATTGGATGAGAAATGGAAAGCAATTGAAAATTTCTTTAATACAAATTCTATTGATAAATTTTTATTAAAGCAATGTGAGAATACGGTATTACCAAAAGAAGAGGCAGACAAACTTTGCAAAACAATTAGAAGCAAAGCCCCTGTCGCGCTGCGAATTGCAGACAAACTGATTGAAGAACAAAAGGGAAGCAAGTCAGAATTGAACGAATTAATCACCGTCTTTTCCACTGCAGACGCACTGCTGGGCTTAAGTTCTATTGGAAAGAAGGTAGAATTTGAGGGGAGATAAAGAGGCGTAGCTACGATTATATCGAATTACCTGCAACCCGGAATTAAATAGGTCAAGCCCGCATTGATACCTGCGGTCAAATTATGCGGAGCAGAAAATTCGTTGTATTCAGATACCGGTGATTGGAAGATATTTGTTCCGTAAGTTACTCTTGTACCCAGATTCAATGCGATATTTTTACCGAAATAAATATCATAACCTATGCCTGCTACTGCAGCTACTTCGCTTTTTCTGAATTTATCATTCTGAGTTAAACTGCTCTGAAAAGTTTTTGTAACTGATTTCAGATAACCATATTGAACACCTGTTTCTACATTCAGCACTACAGGAGATTGTGTTACATTACTGATTTTACTGAATTTGTATTTAACTGTAACAGGAACCTGCGTATAGTTCAGTGTTATTTTGTTTTTCATCTGGTCAGCATCTAAACGCGCAACAGTGTAAGGAATAAAATTATATTTCTGTCCCTCTGTGGATTTTATATTCCATCCTGCTTCCACTCCTACCCTTTCAGAAAAATTGTAACCTGCTTTTACAGTATAAGCTGTTCCTGTTGTAAAGAAATAATGAAAGTTATCATTGTTCTTTGCTTTCTCGTCTATCAACTTAGTGAAGTTTATCGCAGATCCTGCTCCGACATAAAATCCTTTTATACATAAACTATTTGATACTGGCAGTTTCAGGTCGGTTATCCCTGATTTTTTTGTATGATATTTTTGAGATGTTATCCGCTCCTGTTTTGGTTGACTATGTTTCAGTGTAATTTCTTTTGTCCCCGGTTCTTTTTCTTTCAACCATGTAAACGGATGCCGGGCTATTTTATCCATCTCCCCTGCTTCTGCTCTGTTTACTTTATTCAGAATACCATCAAGATATTTTACAGTACTTTTTATATTACTGTTCAGCGTTTCTAACTGCTGACGGGAAACTAATGTAATATTATTACCGAATGTATTATTAGATTCTTGGCTCTGTTGTTTTACAGATGAAGCACTAAAAGCAACTTCATTCTTTATTTTATCCTTAGTAATTGTTTTAATTGATTCGGGGATCAATACTGCTGTTACAGTTATTGCTGTTACAACCACTGCACTGATAACAAAAAATAATTTTCTCCTCCCTACCCTTCTTATTGTCTGTTGATCTAAAATATTGGATATTCTATACCATACCCGCTTTCGTGGTTGTTCCCTGAAATTGCTCAGCCCATTACGAAATTCCTTATCAATAGGATTAATATCAAAGAACTGCTGCTGCATATTTTATTTTATTGGAGTGAGCAACCATTTTCTGTAACAGATAGCGCGCTCTTGCTAATTGTGATTTAGAAGTGCCTTCACTGATGCCCAGCATCTTTGCAATCTCATGATGAGCATATCCTTCAATTGCGTAAAGATTGAATACAGTGCGATAGCCGGGTGAAAGCGATTGAATCATATTAATTAAATCTTCTGTGGCAAGGTGGTGGAAATCATCCTGCTGATAAGAAGTCATGGGAGTATTTTCAACATCCTTCATTTCATTCATTACTTTATGTCGCCTCAGCCATTCAATAGACATGTTCACAAAAATTCTTTTCATCCAGCCCTCAAATGATCCTTCGTTTCTAAACCGGTTAATATTGCCAAATACTCTTATGAATCCTTCCTGCAAAATGTCTTCTGCCTGACAATAATCCACAGCATACCTAAGACAGATGACAAACATCACAGGTGAATATTTTTTGTAAAGCTCCTCCTGAAACTTCCGTTCCTCACGGATGCATCCAAGAATAAGTTCCTCATCAGTGTATGTTTGTTTCTCCTTTCTCCAGAGACTCATCTGTTGTCAGTTTAAAGGACTTAAAAGTAATGACTTTCGTTGCATTTGCGAAAAAGAATTGTTTAAGTATGTACAGCAGGGTGTGAATAGAAGATACAGAACTTACTTTCTCAAAAACTCAATCATCTTTTGAAATGCTGCCGCACGGTGACTAATGTTGTCTTTCACTTCTTTACTCATTTCTGCAAAGCTCTTATTAAATCCATCCGGCTGAAAAACAGGATCGTAACCAAAACCTCCTGCTCCTCTCTCCTCTTTTAAAATCATCCCTGTTACTTCTCCCTGAAATATATGTTCTTCTCCGTTTATTATTAATGCAATAACCGTTCTGAAACATGCTCTGCGATCTGATTCATTTTTCATTTCGTTGAGCAGTCTTTCAATATTTTTTTCAGGATTTTTCTCTTCACCACCATATCGGGCGGAAAAAACTCCCGGCGCTCCACCGAGTGCATTCACCTCTAACCCTGTGTCCTCTGCAAAACAGTTTTGATGAAAAAGATGGTAAACAAATCTTGCTTTCTCTATGGCGTTTTCCTCAAGTGTAAAATGTGTTTCTGGCAGTTCCTCAGTATAGTTCAACTCTTGTAGTGTTACTATTTCTTGTGCCTGTTCCGCCATACGCATTATTTCGGCTGCCTTGTTTCTGTTTTGTGTAGCAAATAATAATTTCAATTCAAATTATTTTTCAGCAAAAAATAATGGAGAAAAATGAGTCCAGAATTTCAATTTGGTGTCTTTATTCTTATCAATCACAATAAGTGATTCACAGAATAATAATTTACTTGCTCCAAAATGAACCGTTTGATACAATGGCGCTTCAATATTCAGCTTTATTTCAGTTGGTGTAACACCGAAAGCTGTTAATGAATCGAATTTGAATTGTTTATCAAGTTGTCTGAAACTCACCTGATTTGAGAAAGCTGTATTCACAATCGCAATATCATCTATTGAAGACTTTAAAGCGGTGAGTAATCGTGTCAGAATTTCTTTCTCTGTTCCTGAAATTTTTTCTGTCAATGAATTATTAAAGAGTAACAATATCCTTTTTTTATTTCCCCCTTCAAATACAATCTCTTCTTTCTCATCTGGTAAATCGTACAAAACTTCATCCGCAAAAAAATAAGATAACCCGTTTTCTATATTTTCAGTTTTCACTCTTTTATAAACTTTCTGCGAATTTACAGAAACATAACTCTTAATATAATAATAAGGAGTAAATAAGACATAGCTCAAAGTATTTTTCTCTATTTTCGCAACCTCTGAATTTTCCTATGAACTTTATATCCGAACGAATAAGCTTACTGGCTGAATCTGAGACCTTGCAAATGGCTAAGTTGAGCCGGGAATTAAAATCTCAAGGTCATGATATTATTGATTTAAGTTTGGGCGAGCCGGATTTCGATACTCCAAAATTTATTAAAGAAGCCGCTAAGAAGGCAATTGATGATGGATATACAAAATACACTCCTGTTGCAGGTTTTTTAGAACTCAGAAAAGCAATTGCAGAAAAATTTCTTCGTGAAAACAATCTCACTTTCACCCCTGACCAGATAGTTGTAAGTACAGGTGCAAAACAAAGTCTTGCCAACACCATGCTGGCGCTTCTTAACCCGGGCGATGAAGTAATCTGCCCGAGTCCTTATTGGGTAAGCTATCGTGAAATGGTGAAACTTGCAGGTGGAGTACTTGTAAAAGTGGATACGAAACTTGAAAATGAATTCAAGATTACAGCCAAAGAGTTAAAGGCGGCCATCACTCCCAAAACAAAGTTGTTGTGTTTTTCTTCTCCCTGCAATCCAACAGGCGCTGTTTACAATAAGGAAGAGCTTCGTGCATTGGCAGATATGCTTACCGGCTACGAAAATATTTTCGTTATCAGTGATGAGATTTATGAACATATCAATTTTTCAGGTAAGCATGAATCCATCGCACAATTCGACAATATCAGAGAACGGACAATCATTGTAAACGGGTGTTCAAAAGGTTTTGCAATGACTGGTTGGCGTGTCGGATATATAGCAGCAAATAAAGAAGTCGCAATTGCATGTGAAAAGGTTCAGGGGCAAGTAACCTCCGGAACTTCTTCGGTATCTCAGCGGGCAGCGCTTGCTGCACTCAATGGTGATTTATCGGAAACCTACAAGATGCGGGATGCGTTCTTAAAAAGAAGAAATTTAGTTGAAGTACTGCTGAAAGAAATCCCAGAGATAAAAATAAACCATCCAGAAGGCGCTTTTTATTTTTTTCCTGATGTAAGTTCCTACTTTGGAAAAAAGTATCAGAATCACACTATCAATTCTGCTGATGATTTGTGCATGTACTTACTGCATGAAGGCAATGTTTCCGTTGTAACAGGAACCGCTTTCGGGGAAAAGAATTGTATTCGTATTTCTTATGCTGCTTCTGAAGAAAAATTAACAGAAGCGCTAAAAAGAATAAAATCTGCTCTTCAGAAATTATCATGACACAGGAAGAGTTGTTCGATAGGTTTAAGAATATTCGGGTATTGATTATCGGCGATTCAATACTTGACCGTTATATTAAAGGTCCTGTAGAAAGAATCTCTCCTGAAGCTCCTGTTCCGGTAGTGAATGTTACGAACATAGAAACACGACTTGGAGGTGCAGCCAATGTAGCTCTTAATATAAAAGGACTTGGCTCTGAAGTATCTCTTATTTCCGTGTGTGGTAAAGACGAAGCAGGTAAGGTTTTGATTTCGCTTTTAAAGAAAAATAAAATTGAATCAAACGGTGTTCTTACTTCATCAGAGAGAAAAACTACTGTCAAATCACGGGTTATCAGCAGTAACCATCAGTTGCTCCGCTTCGATGAAGAAATAACAGACGATATATCAAATCAAGAGACAACACTTCTTTTGAATACTTTAAAAGATGAAATCATTAAGAGAAAACCTGATGTTGTAATTTATGAAGATTACAATAAAGGACTATTATCAAAAGATTTTATTAACTCATCTATCACACTTCTTCAGAAAAATAACATTCTATTTGTAGTTGATCCCAAGAAGAAGAATTTCTTTGAATTCAAAAATGCTTTTTTATTCAAGCCAAATCTCCGTGAAATAAAAGAAGCGATGAGTATTTCCGGCAGTGATGTAGAATCGCTTAACAGAACTGCTGTAACACTTCGAAAGAAAATTAACAATAAGATACTGATGGTTACACTTTCCGACAAGGGCGTTTACTACCACGACGGAAAAAGGAGTTATATACTTCCGGCTCATATACGGAATATATCAGATGTTTCAGGAGCAGGTGATACGGTAATTGCAACGGTTGCAGTTGCTTTTGCTGCACAGTTACCATTACACGAAACAATGACGCTTGCTAATATTGCAGGAGGATTAGTCTGTGAAGAGTCCGGTGTTGTTCCGGTAAACAGAGAAAAATTATTAAAAGAATTTACAAGATTACAGTAAGAGGATATGAAGTTTATACAAAGCAATATTATATACCAGACTGTAAAGCAAACCTACCAACTGCTATCGCCTGAGCATCGCAGGAAATCATATTTGATGATTATTATCATCTTAGTAAGCGGCATACTTGATATTATCGGATTGGGTTTACTTTTTGGTATAATAAATATGGCAACCAATATTTCTATTATTCATACAAATGAAATCATTAACTCCGTTTACAATCTCTTTAAATTTAATTCTGAACAGAACTTCCTGTTTATGCTAGTGGGTGGATTGGTAGTATTCTTTTTAATTAAGAATATTATTACACTTTACATTTTCCATATCACATCACGGTTTGCATATCAGGTTTCCGAGAATCTTACAGAAAGGAAATTCAGTGAGTTCTTTACATGGGATTTCTTAAGAGTAAGAAATGAGAACTCAAACATTACCTCTAATAATATCACTACGATTCCCATTGATTTCTCTACAACCATATTGATGCCGCTGTTCAGTTTCTTTTCTGAATTAATAGTGTTGATATTAATTATTGCCGGTATTGCACTTACAATGATTAATATCTTATTCATATTAGTATTGATTTTATTCCCTGCGACTATATTATTCTATCGGGTCATAAAAAAACGATCACAGGCATTGGGTAAAGCAAAAAATCAGGATCGTTATATGGTTTATCAACTATTGTATCAGAATATTCATGGGCATATTGATGTATTACTTAATAATAAAGTATCATTCTTTCTAAAAAAATATTTTGTGCAATTAAGGAGTCTTTACAAACACAGCACCTTGCTGCTTGTTATTGAATTCTCTCCTACTAAATTTATTGAAGTTGCTGCTATTTTAGGGATCTTCCTGATATTCATATATTCATACATAACTGACCTGAGTATGACTTATGTTATGAATTATCTTATGTTTTTCGCTGTAGCTGCCTATAGACTGATGCCTTCCATAAACAGAATGATGTCATCCCTTGTTAAAATAAAATCAGGGCAATACACATTTACAGTACTGAACGGATTACCTCAGTTATCAGAAGCACATGCCTTAAAAGAATATTTAAATGATGCGAAAGATGAAATCCCTGAGTTTAACAAGAGTATAAGCTTTGATAACATATCTTATCGTTATTCTCCCGACTCTAAATTAGTATTAAACAATTTGTCTTTTGAAATTAATAAAGGCGAGATAGTAGGTTTTATCGGAACTTCCGGTTCGGGCAAGTCAACTATCTTCAACATTATTCTCCGGCTGTTGGCTGAAAACTCAGGCAGGTTTTTAGTAGATGGTAAACCCCTTGCTGCAAACCATATAGCAGGATGGCGGCATTTAATTGGCTATGTCAGGCAGGACTATTACTTGCTTGATACCTCATTGGCTCAGAATATTGCTTTTGGAGTTGGACAAAAGAAGATTGATTATGAAAAGTTGAATGACTGTATTAACAGGGCATCATTAACTGATTTCATAAATAGTCTTCCTAAGGGAATTGAATCAAACATTGGTGAGCACGGGGGTAAATTATCAGGTGGTCAAAAACAGAGAATTGCCATTGCGCGTGCTCTTTATCATGATTCAGAAATAATATTGTTTGACGAAGCTACCAGTGCACTTGACAGTAAAACTGAAAATGAAATTATAGAAACCATTAACAATCTTTTCGGTGAAAAAAAGACCGTGTTAATGATTGCCCACCGCTATACTACACTCAAAAAATGTTCAAGAATATATGAAGTGTCAGAAGGTGCAATCTCTAAAACCTATACTTATCAGGAGTTGATTGACAGTAAACTTTATGTTTAATCTGATATAAAAATTTTTCTTGAAAAGAATCGGACTGCTTTCTGACACGCACGGTTATCTCGATGAAAGAGTTCTTGATCACTTCTGTTCTTGCGATGAAATATGGCACGCCGGAGATTTCGGACCTGATGTTGCCAAAACATTAGAAGAGTTTAAACCATTGAGGGGTGTTTATGGTAATATTGATGGAAGTGAAATCCGACAGCAGTTTCCTCTCAATAGCCGTTTTACGATAGAGGGCTTAGATGTATGGATGACTCATATTGGCGGTTATCCGGGTCATTACGATATAAAGGTGAAGGAAGAAATTTATAAGAACCCTCCTAAACTTTTTATTTGCGGGCACTCTCATATTCTCAAAGTTATGCCTGATAAGAAACTCAACTTGCTTCACATCAATCCCGGAGCAGCAGGCAAGAGTGGTTTTCATATTATGCGCACTATTGTGAAATTTGAAATTGACAATGGAATAATAAAGAATCTTGAAGTGATTGAACTTGGGAAAAGAAATAGTATCGAATGAACGATTCTATTGTTTTTTCTATTTATTACTTTTGATATTAAATCAGTATGGTATCTCCTACAGCACAAAATGATCCGGTAGAAAAGTTTCTGAATCACATCATAGAAGAGGTGGAAAAGGAAACTAACCCTCCTGTATATGCCAGCTTTTTACAGAGAGTAATTTCCCGGTTGATTGATACTGCCATCATTTTATTAATTACATATAGTATTCAGATTGTTGCATTTTATTTTATAAAGAAAGATGAGATTTATAATGCAGATTATATCATGACCGGCTTAAGTCAGGCAATGCCTGCTTTGGCAATTATGATTTGGGTTCTGCTTTATTCACCACTTATGGAAGCATCCGGTGGTACAGTGGGAAAACGAATAGTGGGCATTAAACTCGTATCAGAACATACATTAGGTATGCCTCCCTACAGGAATTTTATGATACGCTCTTGGGTATATTTAGTATTTATTATAATCGCAGTTATCCCTTCTATACTCAGTTGTCTTGCCTACTTTGTTTCAGACAAAAAGCAAACATGGCATGATAAACTCAGCGAGGTGGTATGTATCAAAAAATAAATCAGCTATTTATTGTTCTTCTTCCAGTCGTACTCTTTTAGCAATAGCTTAATATCCGTTGCACATTTTTTCATTGCAATTTTGTCTGTACCGTCATAAAACCCACGGATGTGTCTGTTCCAATCCACAAGAGCCATATTCTGTGTATGTACAAAATCATTTTCACCGCCATCTCCCTGAGTTGCTGACAGATAATATCCTTTTCTGGCAATATCGTATAAATCACTCTTTGCACCTGTTACAAAATGCCACTGTTCAGGATTGGCATTGTACTTTTTGGAATACTTCAACAGAACTGAAACGGAATCTCTCATAGGGTCAACTGTGTGAGATAAGATTTTCAACCGTGGCTCATCTTTAAATTCTCCTGCAAGTTCTTCCAAATTACCGGACATCTTCGGGCATATAGACGGGCAATGTGTAAAGAAAAAATCAGTTAAATAAACACCGCTGTCAAATGTTTGATTAGTAACTGTTACACCTGACTGGTCTGTAAAACTGAACGCAGGAATAGAATGATAACTACTGTCTGCGTTCAGTTCTCCATAAATAGGTAGCAGCATAACCGGTTTCGAACTGTTATACGAAAACCATGCACCTACAACCACTACAATAACTACCAAAACATAGATGTAATGGTACGGTTTTATATTTTTTAATTCCACAGCTTATTTCAGATACTGAGAAGGGTTTTTAATAAACTCATCTTTACATTCGGTACTGCAAAACCCATAGAGTTTGCTGCTGTGTGTTACAGTGTCTGCAATGCCTCCTTTCAGCGACATGCCGCAGACTAAATCTTTATCGCCTGCGAGTTTAGCTATGTCCACATTGATAAGAGATTCATCCTGCTCCATTGTGTTTGCAGGAGTATCTGTAACAACTTCCGGCTTTGTACTTTGTTGATTACAAGCGATGAGAACTACTAATAGTCCTGCTGAAAAGATTTTTAACAACTTCATGATTAGCGAATTAAAAATGATTTAGAAATTTTCTGCAAACTTAATGATTATCTCCGTGACCGCCTTTCTTGCAACATCCCGGCAGTTTGTTATAAGCATTTTGATTTGCATTCACTTCATCTGCATCGTAACCTGTGTCTGAAATTGTTTTCTTAATCTGCTCTACTGTAGTTTTTTTCGGGTTGTAAACTACTGTTACTTTCTTATCGTCAAGATTCAGAGAACAGGACTTTACGCCCTTAAGGTTGTTTAATGCGTTCTCTATCCTGCTTTGGCACGACTCGCAAGTTGCAGAAGTCTGAATTACCACTTTTTCTTTTCCTCCACTAAAGGATGCTGAAAAGGCATTCTGAAAGGAAAGAAGTACTAAAAGAGCTGAAATGATGTTGATTGTTTTCATAGTATTTAGTTATTTAATTGTGAATCGTAATCCTCCGTAGAACATTCGTCCTGTGATTGGTCCCCATACTACGGAAGAATCAAAATAGGGACCAAAAGGATCATTACTTGCAATAATAGGATTGGACTGGGTATAATCTGTCAAATTTTCTCCACCGACATAGAATTCCCATTTCTTCATCATGTATGTAACCTGACCAAGCAGCCGGAAATAATCGGGAGAATGATCCGGAATCTGGAATATGCTTTCTGTAACAGGCAACTGCTGTTCGCCAACCCACTGTGTAGTAAAATCAAACTTCCAGTGTTTATCCGGTGTGTCGTAAGCAATATTAAACAAAGCTCTTTGCTTAGGCACTAATGGCTTATCAGAAAGTTTTCCATTTATGGTTTCTTTCACATCATTGTATTTATAAGCCAGCCGGACATTCAGATTTTTTACCACCTCCATATTTATATCTGTCTGAAAACTGTTGGCATAAGACTCTCCTCTCAGATTGTAAAACACAATCTGCTGTGGATTAGAATATACATCTGCGATTATTTTATTCTGAAACTGTGTTCTGTAAAAATCAACGCCCCATGTTCCCTCTCTGTTACCTATATGAAAGTTTTGTGTAAGATTGACTCCGCCATTCCATGCCCGTTCGGGATTCAATTTCTCTTTAATAATAAATTCTCTTGAGCTGGCAAGAAATGCAGCATTCTCTGAGAAAATATTTACTGTTCTGAATCCATTGCCTGCTGATGCTCTTAACACGGTAGTCTTTGTTAGATTGTATTTTACATGAACACGCGGAGTGAATACAAAACCAAAAGTACTATTGTAATCACCACGAACACCTGCCACCATTGCAAAGTTTTTAGAATTGTCTAATGTGTATTCAAAAAATGCTCCCGGTACAATTTCGGTTCTTCTTAAATTCAACTCTCCAAACTTTTCATCAATATCGTCATACACAAAACTCAATCCTGTTCTGTATGTATGCATTGTATTGTCAAAAGCAGATTGAAAAATCATATTGGAATAGAAATAATTTTCAGTACCTGAATAATTTCTCACTCCGTAAAATCCATCCTGCTGATGATATATCCCTGAAAGCTGGATTCCTACACTCTGATATTCCTTCGTTAATGAAGTGTAACTGCTTTTCAAAAAAGCTTCCACCCTTGTAGTGTTCAGATTAATTCCATAACGCGAAGAATCAGGACGAGCATCAGCGAAGTTAAAAATTGTCTGACCTGCTTTCTTCTGGTCAACCAATGCTTTAGCGCCAAACATTGCCTCTATATGCTTACCTGACTCAAATTTCCATCGGTTAAAAACATTTAATTGTTTGCTCAATGGAATGTCTAAAAATCCATCTCGGTTGTGATCTATTTTTTGTTGCAACCCACTACCATGTGTGAGCAGCATTGTACTCCACTTGCTGTTCAGCTTGTGCGACCATAACAGGTTAGCTTCTCCACGCTGTTCCGAATTTGTATATAGATTAACAAAAAGTTTATCACTAATCTCCGGCTTTTTCAGCTCTACATTTATTTGCCCTGTGATTGACTCATAACCGTTGGCTACTGAGCCGGTTCCTTTATTCATTTGAATAGATTCTATCCATGAGCCGGGAATGTAAGTAAGTCCATAAGTAGTAGCCAGCCCCCGTAAAGTTGGCAGTACATCTGTCAGTGTCTGAACATAAACTCCGGACAGACCTAACAGTTGAATCTGTTTTGCACCTGTTACAGCATCAGAAAATGCCACATCAACAGTCGGATTTGACTCAAAACTTTCAGAGAGGTTACAACAAGCATTTTTTCTTAGTTCATTAGTCGTAAGTACTTCTGTTTTTAATGGTTTAAGTTGAGATATGTAGGATCCATTATCCTTAGCTGTTATTTCTACACCTTGCAGTTCAATTGACTTCTGTAACACCACTTTTATATCCGTACCTTCGGCAGGAATAGTATCATTCTTGTACCCGACATAGCTGATCACAAGCTGAGTGGCATTTTTATCCGGTTTATCCAGATGAAACATGCCCATTTCATCAGTTCTCGTTCCAACTGATGTTCCAACAAAAATTACTGAAGCACCAATAACAGGAATTTCTTTCCCGTTTTCATCCTCTGTTACAGTGCCCATCACATGCTGTGCATGTAATCCGTATGCAGAGATTAACATAATTAAAATTAGAATCACTTTTTTCATAATAGAAGATTAAGTAAATGAAAACATTTCTGCTCTGCTGAATGACATAACTTTATATTCACATCATATCAGACTATAGCTGTAACAGTCACAGCTAAAATCACTTAATCAAATACGAAATACCTGCAAAAAGGATGGAGAGGATAATTGATCCGGCGGGGATTCATCCAGTTTTAGAAAGGATAATGCTCTATCGTTATCTATATAATAATTGCTGTATTCCGGAATCAGCAGCGAAACAGCAACAGGGATAAATTGCTTTTCATGCTGAACAGACCTGAAGTTGTCTGATATTTTTATAACTTTTATTTCGTTCTTGCAGCATCCCTTAGTATGTTTTTCCGTTTTATCGCTGCAGCATTTTTTCTTTACAGAGTTCTCCGTCTTGCATTTCTTCATCTCACAATAATGAGATTCTACAATCACACCGGTTGTGCTTGCCAGAAAAATCACAAGGAATAATAAGGAGATAATTTTCTGCATATCAATGACTTTGCAAATATAATGCCTTTTATCTAATACCTGAAATAAAACTGTAACAGACTAATCAGATTACAGTGAAATTATTATTTTCTACCCAACCGATTTTTCCGTCAGCAAGGCGAATTTTACTCCATTCCCCGATTTTATCAAGTAACTGAAACTTTATGCCTTCATGAATCAAGAATAAATCATTAGCGCCGGCATCAGGTGCGCTTTTTATATATGAACTCGAAACCATAAGAATTGCTGAATCGGAACTCTGCTCATTGTTTTTTTGATGTATTGAAAGTGCAAGTGATGAAAGAGATAGAACTAAAAAAACAAGCATTAATGAATGGAAAAGTTTTCGTACACCTATGAAGTAAGCAACTACATAACAAATCAAAGCTACCCAAACGAAAATAAGCGCATATATCCCCCACCCTTTAGATGAATAAGATGAAATAAAATTATTCCACCATATAATAACAGAAAGTTGTGGAACTGGCTGGATACGATCAACTGCTTTTAACTGAGTTATTTTTAGATTGTGAATGATATCATCATCTTTGGGAGAAAGTTTTAGCGCTCGTTCATAGTTGAGAATAGATTTTGAAATAATATTCAGTTTGTAATAACAGTTACCGAGATTGTAATAAACATCTGAACTCTTGTGTCCTTGTGAAACTATTTTTTCATAATCATCTGCTGCCTGCTGAAATTGGTTAGCTTTATATGCATCATTTGCTTTTTTGTAAAGTTCCTGAGCAGATTGTCCATTAACTGTAAACACACAGCTAAATGCTATAAACAAAATGACGATTATCTTATTTACTGATTTCATCTTCAATGTCAGCTATTAAGTTTAAGGTAGTAGTGTAATCCTTTTTCATTTCGCTATCACTGCCCGGTGCATAAAGCGAGATTTCACAAGAGTTGAGAAGGTTTAGTAAACCTGTTACAGTTTCCGGTTTTACATTTCTGACAGATAATTTCTCTGTTACATTATCTTTTGAGAGTTGAGCCATATCAATATTCAGTCTGTCACCTAAATAACCCCAGACAGCACGCGACACTTCACTGTAAAAGTTTTTCTTATCCGATTGAGTGAGATACTTCTCTGCAACTCTCAATCTTTTCTTAGCGAGTTTAAGCGCTCTCCTTCTTTTTGTTCCGGTTATATCTGATGCGAGGTTTTCATTCCTCCTTCTTACAGCAATCAGTCCGATAAAAGCTAAGAAAGGAAGTGTATAAAGTGTAATAAAACCTGCAGTACCGATAAATGAGTTATTGTCTTTTCTGAATTCCGGAGAAGTTGTTTTGATATAACGAATGTCTTCATTAAGCAGAGATACATCTTGCTGATTTGTAGAAGATGAAGATGAAGTATTATAGCTCTTAGACGGCTCTCCTGTGACTTTCAGTGAATACTCAGGGGTGTTAATAGTAGTGTATTTACCGGTTTCAGGATCAAAGTAAGAAAAGGTTTGTCCGGCAATTTTATAATTTCCGGGCTGGCGTGGGATTATCAAATAGTCATATTGCTTACTGCCGTTCACTCCTGCTGTAGTGTTGGAAATGTTTTCTTTCACTTTCGGATCATACACTTCAAATCCATCCGGCATCTGAATGACAGGTGCATCAATCAAATTCAGATTTCCTTCTCCTGAAATCTTTATAGTATAAGTAACCGGATTGTCTGTTTTTGCATCCTTACCTGAAAGAGAAGAGCTATAATTAAATTTTCCGACTGCTCCTGCAAAGCTTTTGGGCTTGTCAGTTACCGGAAATTCTTTTACTGTTACAGTTGCCTGATTTGTTTTTAAAGTCAGTGGAACATTTTGCGTTTGCCCAAATCCGAAAAAACCACCAAAGGGATCATTAGACCTTGAAGTAGTTACCTGTGCTGTAACAGACATTTCTGCAGGGGATATTTGTAAACTGCCTGTTCTCTGAGGGAATAAATTGTATTTAAGAATATCAACGGCATAATACTGTTTTCCATTAATGTTCTCTACCGTCTGTCTTCGGTTAGGATCCAGTGTTACTTCCTTACTCCAGAAGCCATCCATTTGTGGTGATTTAGACAGATTGTATCCTGCTATATTTTGCCGGAAATAAAGTTTGAAAGTAGCGGTAAGCATTTCTCCTTTATATACTGAACTTTTGCTGAGTACACATTTTACAAATACATCATCCTTAATCTGCTTCGCCAAATCAGAAGAAGAAGTTTGAGGTTCGTCATCCTGCTCCATTTGCCCAAATGGATCAAATGGGTCATACTGCTGTTGTTGTCGCTGAGGTTTGGAAGAAGGGGCTGTTACACTTATTGTCAATTCATTGGAATGAAGTGTTGCGCCATTAGCATTGATACTCGCTTTTCCGATTTTAAATGTGCCTTGCTTTTTAGGACGAAGTGAATAAGTATAAGTCTGCGACTGGGACATACTCCCATTAATAATCTGCATATTGGTTGATGTACTCGGACCACCTACAATAGTAAAATCATTTAACTGTGGCAGTTGCAGGTTGCTGCCTTGTGTATTTTCTAATGTAAAACTTAATTTAAAATTCTGATTCTCCGGAACAGACTTGGGCGCTGAAGCTGAAAATTGTTGTGCAATGGAAAAGTTAATATTGAAAAATAGAAATACAATCAAAAAAACTATAATAGATTTTCCGGATAAGTTCAGATTCAATTCTCTGTTTATTCTATTCTGCATCTTATAGCTGTTCTCAATTTTAATTGTTTATCACCAGTCCTTTTTTATTCTAATCTTTTCTGACTTCATCTGCTTCTGTTGCATCTTCTGAGCTGTCTTTTGTTCTTCATTTGACAACGCCTGTAACAGTTTCTCCGCCTCTTCCTTCGATAGTTTGGATTGCTGATCTTGTTGTTGTTTTTCCTGCTGCTCCTTTTCGTTCTGCTTTTGCTGATTCTGTTGATCTTTCTGTTCCTTCTGATTTTGATCTTTATTGTTTTGCTGCTGCTTATCCTTCGATTCTTGCTGGTCTTGTTTATCTTTTTGCTCTTTGTTGTCTTTTCCTTCTCCGCTTTTATTTTGTTTTAACATTTCATTAGCATAAGCCAGATTGTACTTCGTATCTGCATCTTTGGGATTTAGTTTCAAAGCATCTTTAAATGCTTTTACTGCTTCCTGATATTTTTTTTGTTGCAGATAAGAGTTTCCAAGATTGTGATATGCATCCGCTTTTACTTCCGGATTATTATTGGTCTGAGCAGTGAGTTGAAATTGCTTCTGTGCATCGTCATATCTTTTCTGTTCGTAAATAGCATCTCCCAAATTAAAGGTGGCTTCAGGCATATTATTCTTTATATCAAGCGCCTTCTTGTAGCTTGCTTCTGCATCAGAATAATTACCTTTTTTGTATTGACTATTCCCTATGCGAGTGTTCACTTTATCTTTTTGAGTGGACAGAGTTGTCTGTGCAAATGAAAAACGGAAAGGGAAAAAAAGGATTACTGTAACAGCAATCATTTGCTTGCTAAAAATATATAAGTTCGTCTTACTCATTGCCCGTCAGTAATTTAATATTCAATTTACTTTTTCTCTCACTCAGCCACCACTCAGCTAACAAAAGTATAGCAGCAATTGCAAGACACCATTGAAACTGATCATTGAAATCAGTAAATACCAATTCTTCAAACTGCTTAGAGCTGATTCCTTTCAAATCTTTTAAAAGTGAGTTTACATCTTCATTCCCACTTCCCATCATATAAAATTTACCATTGCCCTTTGATGCAATATCTTTCAGCATTTCTTTATTTAGTTTGGAAAGAACAATATTCCCGCTTTCATCTCTTTTGAAATTATTCTCCATCGGAATCGGTGAACCATTTTCTGAGCCGACTCCAATGGTATAAACTTTCATTCCTTCTTTTTCTGCCTTATCAATTGCGTCTTCTACGCCTCCTTCATTGTCCTCTCCGTCTGTAATAATAATAAGCGCTTTATGGCTGTTATCCTCTTTCACAAAAGATTCTCCGGCAAGGTTAATTGCTTCTGCAATATTAGTTCCTTGTGCAGGTACTAACTGTGGATTGATAGTACGAAGGTACATTTTCGCCGCACTGTAATCCACTGTGAGGGGCATCTGTAAATAAGCATTACCCGCAAATACAATCAACCCTAACCGGTCGTTATTTAGTTTATCAATAAAATTGGAGATAAAATTTTTTGACCTTTCAAGCCGGTTAGGTTTCACATCATCACTTAACATGGAATTAGAAACATCCAATGCTATTATCACATCTATTCCCTGCCGCTTTACTTTCTCCTGCTTGGTGCCGATCTGCGGGTTAGCTAATCCCAGAATAATAAAGATATATGCAAGTGTAATAAGAGTAAACTTTACAAATGGCTTACTAACTGAAAAGCCGGGTATTAACTGTAACACCAACTGTCTGTTTCCAAACTTTGCGATTGCCCTTCTTCGCCAGAAAATAAAATAGATAAATAATCCTGTTGCCGGAATCACTGCCGTCAGCAGCCATAAATATTCTATGTGTTCGAACCGAAACATTTATGGAATACTTTTTAAAAAGGAATATCTCAGTAACAGTTCCGTAAGCAAAAACATTGCCGCAAGAAAAGCGAAAGCATAAAATTTCTCCGTTTTGCGCTCAAAGGCATTCACCTGAATTTTTGTCTTCTCCAGTTTATCAATCTGAGAATAAATCTCCTTCAGCTTATTGTTATTGGTTGCACGAAAATATTGTCCTCCTGTTTTCTTTGCAATATCTTTCAGCAATGCCTCATCAATCTGAACATCTGCATAATCATAGATTAATTCTCCGGATCTTGTCATGGCAACAGGTGTCATTGCTTTGCCATTTGTACCAATACCGATGGTGTAAACCCGTATTCCATACTGCATAGCCAGATCGCAGGCAGTTAACGGATCTATCAGTCCTCTGTTGTTTACTCCATCTGTCATCAGAATAATCACTTTACTTTTTGACTCGCTTTCTTTTAACCGTTGCACTGCAGTTGCCAAACCCATTCCGATTGCAGTTCCGTCTTCCAACTGACCTGTCTTAACCTGTGACAATTGTTTTTTCAAAATGGCATGGTCAATTGTAACAGGGCACTGCGTAAAACTTTCTCCTGCAAAAACAACAAGTCCGATTCTGTCGTGAGGTCTTTCATCAATAAAGTTCATTGCTTCTTTTTTTGCTGCTTCAATTCTATTTGGCGAAAAATCCTTTGCCAGCATTGAAGCAGAAAGATCCAGCGTAATCACTATATCAATTCCTTCAGTCGTAATTTTTTCTTCGTCGTAAGAAGTTTGCGGTCGTGCTATTGCTACAATTAATAAAATAATAGTAATGACACGCAGCAAAGGAAGAAACCTCTTGAGTGTTGCTTTAACCGGGTGAGTAAATCCGGCAAATGAATTTGTTGATGAAAACTTTATCTCAGCAGAATTTTTCTTTGATAAGAAGTACCACCACAATATTCCCAACACAACTGTAACAGGTATAAACCATAGTACCCATTTATCAGCAAAGGTGATATGTGAAAGATTATTGAACATTATGCTTCCGTGGATAATTCATTGGGTTTTGTAAGCTCAACAAACCTGAAACCGTTTTCCATTGCTTTCATATTTACATCTGCTGAAGGATTCATCTTTGCAAACTTTACCAAATCAGCATTGGATAAAATAAATAGTAACGACTCTTTTGCCTCCTCAGAGATTTTATAAGAATCTATCTTATCAGAAATCTCTTCAGTAGTAGATTCAAGTGCGAACCAACTGTAGCGGTATTCAAGATACATCCGGAGTATTTCACTCAACCGGCTGTAGAATTTTTTGACTTGATTTTGCTGCCATAGTTTTTCATCATCTAATTTTCTTAGTTCACTGTTTGCCCATATTTCAGCAGGTTCTTTGGGTTTAGGTCTTTCCTCTGTAACAGTTACTTTCTGCTTTCTAAAAACAAAAAAATAAATCAGTGCAGCAATTAATGCCAGCAAAACAATTCCTCCAATGATATAAGGAATAAACTCCTGCCATGAATAAGGAACATCTATCGGGGCTTTAATCGGCTTAAATGGTTTTGTAGTGTCCACCGCAACTGTTGTAACACTTACAAATACAAAATCAGAAACAATGGTATCAATAGCTCCGTTTTTATCCTTTGTGAAAATTTTCAGCGGACCCGCATGATAGCTGCCTGAATCATACGCCGAAACGGTATAAGTCTGTGTATAGATATTTTCATTGCCATTTGTGACTGTATCCATCTTGGCTGTTTTCACCAATTCCATATTACCCACTGTATCAGTAACCACAGGAATTGTAACAGCAATATCTTTTGGCGCTTTAACTGTAAGTTTTACATTAAGAAAGTCACCGATTACTATATGAGTTGAATCTGCTTTTATAGTTGCTGATATTTCCTGGGCAAATAAATTTGTGTTACAGCAAACAAAAATACATAGTGCAAAAACAGCTAATAGCCATTTTCTATTCTTCATTAATATTTTTCTGTGCACTGCGCTCATCTTCTCATCTCTCTTTGTTTAAACATATTCATCAGCGCTATTACATAATTATCTTCCGTTTTGATAGATTGTAACTGAGAGCCGCTCTTACCAAACAAATCTTTCATCGTCCGCAGGTTAATCTGAAAATCCTTTGCATGCTTGTCGCGTAATGATTTTTGTGAAGAATCAATCCATAACTCTTTGCCCGTTTCAGCATCTTTTACTTTCATCAATCCGATATTCGGAAGCGATGCTTCGCGCTCATCATAAATATGAAATCCGATTAAATCATGCTTTCTGCCAACAATCCTGAGTGACTTTTTTATATCTTCATAATCTCCATTCTTAGAAGCAGAAATAATAAAATCAGACAACATAAACACGATACATTTTTTCTTCACCACATTGTTCAAATACTTCAGTGCCTCTGCTATGTTAGTTCCCTTATTTTTCGGAGTGAAATCATATATCTCCGATATGATTCTGAGAATATGTGTCTTACCTTTTTTCGGTGGAATGAATTTTTCTACTTCACTGCTAAAAAAAATCACTCCTACTTTATCGTTGTTGTTAATTGCAGAGAAAGCAAGGATGCCGCTGATTTCTGCAATGATATGATTCTTAAACTCAGTTTGTGTTCCGAAGAAAGAAGACTGACTTACATCAATCAACAACATCATAGTAAGTTCTCTTTCTTCTTCAAATATTTTCACAAACGGTTTTCTGTTCCGGGCTGTAACATTCCAGTCAATAGCCCTTACATCATCACCATATTGATACTCTCGTACTTCGCTGAATGAAATTCCCCTACCCTTAAATGCAGAATGGTAACTTCCTGAGAAAATCTGGTTAGATAATTTTCTCGTTTTTATTTCAATCCTTCTAAGCTTCCTTCTTTTTTCTTCCTGATTATTTTCTACAGTCTTTGCCACAACTTCAATTATATTTTAACTATAAGATAAGGTCAAAAACCACTATGGGACTTCTACCGCATTTAAAATATCACTTATCACTTCTTCAGCAGTTATATTTTCTGCTTCGGCTTCATAAGTTAACCCGATTCTATGCCGCATTACATCGTAGCAAACAGCACGAACATCTTCCGGAATCACATAACCGCGCCGCTTAATAAATGCATAAGCTTTAGAAGCAAGGGCAAGATTAATACTTGCGCGGGGTGATCCGCCATAGCTTATATATGATTTCAGTTTGGTGAGCTTGTAATCCTCCGGATTGCGTGAAGCAAAAACAATATCCAGAATGTACCGCTCAATTTTTTCATCCATGTAAACTTCACGAACTGTTTTGCGGGCTTTCAGTATTTGTTCCTGTGTTACAACAGGGTTAATTTTACTTAAAGTCAACTGCATATTCTGACGGATAATCATTTGCTCTTCCTCTTTTTTAGGATAGCCAATTACTGCTTTCAGCATAAAGCGATCCACCTGTGCTTCAGGTAATGGATAAGTTCCTTCCTGCTCAATCGGGTTTTGTGTAGCCAGTACAAGGAAAGGTTCTTCCAGCGGAAATGTTTTATCGCCAATAGTCACCTGTTTTTCCTGCATAGCTTCCAACAATGCCGATTGCACTTTTGCCGGCGCACGGTTGATTTCATCCGCTAAAATAAAATTGGCGAAAATGGGTCCTTTCTTCACTGAGAAATCATTTTCTTTCTGATTGAAAATCATAGTACCGATTAAATCCGCAGGAAGTAAATCAGGTGTAAACTGAATGCGCGAAAATTTTACATGCGTTGCCGATGCCAGTGTTTTGATAGCCAGTGTTTTTGCCAAACCCGGAACTCCTTCCAAAAGAATATGTCCGTTGGAAAGCAAAGCAAGCATCAGTCGCTCAATCATATACTTTTGTCCTACAATAGATTTACCTAATTCAAGATTCAGCAAATCCACAAAAGAACTTTCTTCTTTAATCCGCTCATTCAGAGCAGAGATGTCAACGGCTGGTGTTATTAATTCCATAAATATTTTTATAAACCGATTAAATTTTTGAAGCGTATTTTACAAAAAGTAATCCAAAGTTTTATAGGCATTTTGAATGGGGTGTATGAATAATAGCAGGGATTACTTATGCCGTAGGCATAAGAGCTTGGTAAAAAAACCAATACAGAGACTCTGAAGCGTCCCGAAGGGACGCAACAACCTTCTCATTCAAGTTATTACCAAACCTTTGCTCCTGCGGAGCAATATAATTGTTGCTGCAAATATTCATACACCCTTTGAATGACGCAATAGTATGACAAATACCTTTATATCTGATAGTTAAATACCTGACTTGATACTTCTTTGCTGACTTGAACCCGCATCTAACTGAAAATAATCGAAAAGATAATCAGTGTTACAATTTAAAATTGTCTTATATCCAAAATATTATTCTTTATTCATAAATCATATCATATACAATTAGTTGAACTTAGAAATTTTTATATTTGTCTCTATCACTCTATAAAAAAACACACTATGAATAAAATCCGACTACTCATTTTACTGGCAATGTTTCTTGGAACCACCGCTCCTGTTTTTTCACAATACTTCGTAAGATATGAGACTACAAAAACGCGCAATACCAACCCCCGGCACCTGACTGTATTCAAAGACCGGATATATTTTTTTGCCGACAATGACTCGATGAACTCCGTGTTATATTACACCGACGGCTCTTCTACCACTCCAACGGCTGTACTTGACAGCCAGGGAAACTACCTGTTTGTAAACAAAATATTTGGGATAGGCGACAATTTACTTTTTATGGAGGCAAAAGCGCAGCATGTTAGCAGTGGTGGTGGTTTATGGGTTACTGATGGCAGCCCACAGGGAACCCACCTTGTAAAAGAGATTAACACTCAACCCTATCCAAATGGTTCCACAGATATTTTTGAAGTATTCAGTTTTAACGGGAAGTGTTATTTTGGTGCTGATGACGGGCTTTCAGGTCACGAATTATGGGTAACTGATGGTAGTGAATCCGGTACTCAACTGTTGAAAGATATAAATCCGGGAAGTGCCTCAGCTTTGCCAACACACTTTTTTGTGCTGTCCGGAAAATTGCTCTTTATCGCCGATAACGGTACAGTTGGCCACGAACTATGGACTACCGATGGCACCTCCGTAGGTACCAAACTGCTTAAAGATATCAACCCGAATGGAAGCGCTTTTGGTGCTGTGTTTGCAGTTGCAGAGATGGGAGGTAAAGCCTATTTTTCAGCCAATGATAGTATTCATGGAGAAGAACTTTGGTACACCGACGGAACTGTCGCCGGTACTCAAATGTTGCTTGACCTCAACCCCGGAAGTGCGTCAGGTGTTGATTTAATGCCAGGAAAAATTGCAGCGATTGATGATCATATTTATTTCGTGGCAAATAAGCCGGAGTATTCTTATGAAATATGGAAAACCGACGGTACCGCCTCAGGAACAGTCTTGTTAAAAGATATTGTACCTTCTTTTACACTCTCCGGATTTCCCGATGATTTGTATGTGTACAATCAGCACCTATACTTTTTATCTAAGCAGATGCCAAATTTTTTAGACCCCTATTTACTTTGGTTAAGTGATGGTACAGAAGAAGGAACACAACTGCTTCTTCCGCAGGATTCACTTACGAACCCCGATGCGTTTTATACTTACAAAGGACAGCTTTACTTTTCTGCCAAAAACGCACAAGGTGATCAGGTTTTGTTTCAAAGTGACGGCAGCCCTGAAAACACCACATGGCACCAGCCGTCATGGTACACAGGTAGTTACGGAATTGGAATTCCGCCTGGATTTGCAGGACTTAATAATAAATTATTCTATAAAGCCCGATACTTAACCTACGAAGAACTTTGGAGTTTTGGTGATACCATCACAACTTCAATTGAAACCCCACAATCAAGTCAGCTTCTGAAGATGTATCCAAACCCTGTCAAGGATGAGATTACAATTGATTACAGTTCCGAAATTCGTGGTGAGTTGCAAATCATGGTATATGCTACCGATGGTCGTCAGGTACATAACCAAATCATCCAGTCATCACATGGTTCCAATATCAAGTCATTACGATTACCCGCCCTGTTACCTAACGGCATTTACATCATGCGGCTTAGTGGACAGGGATATAATTATTATGGAAAAGTAGCTATTGTGAGATAGAGAACTATGAGAGATTAACAGATAGCTCAGTAGAAAATTACAACTTCTGACAGACTGTAGAATTTAACAACTATATAGCAGGAACCAATCTTTATCTTCTGCTCTTTTACTCCAGTATAATTATTGAAGCAAGGTTGTTCTTGTTACTGATTCTTGCTATGTACCCCCGACACTTCCATTTTCGAACTATCAAACCTGAGCGAGTTTTTAAACATTCTTGCCGCTTGATATGTTGCTGAAAGAGTATCTGCGCCTGCATTACAGCTCTGTTTCCTGTGCTGATTAACCCTTGCTATAACAGTAAATTTTTATCACAAAATTATGCCCTTCTGATGTATCAGTCAAGGGCAAGACAAGTGCTGTTTTATCTCGTGATGGGGCAACAGCACCCTTGACAGATACCCCTGCGCATGATGGAAAAGTGATAAAAACTTTTCTGTTATGCACAAAAAAATCAGCACCTACAACCCGGCAAATACGCTGCCGCAACATCATTTTTTTATCCTAAACAAAGGGAAAAACGCAGGTCGCCCTGCACACTCTCCCAACGCCAACTGCTTTGTCTTTGCGACGGACAGCTATGAAGAACTCGAATTTTACTTCTGGCTTTGTTTCGGACTTTGGAAAGCGAAAATATTCGAGCGTGATTTAATCGGTTCTGTTATTCCGTTCATTCGAAAATACGAACTAATTCAAACCATTGAACTCGGCGAAGTCAAAGCCAGGCAACGCTACGAACATTTCTCTTTTGCCATTGAGCGCATGGAAAACTTCACCCATATACATCAGAAAATTAGCGCAGAGCTAAAACGCCGCGAAAATCTTTGCCGTTCTCTTCTATGTCAGCTACTCCGGTAGCTGATACCTTTCGGCATGGATTTATACCTTGATGCAGAATGGTATATCAGTCAGAAAATATTTCTGATCGGATACGCGTATGCAGACCATCATTTCCGAAAGCCAATTATCAGTGGTCAGTATTACGGCAAAATGATTTCACGAAAAAAAGTGTTACAGTTATTGCGCCCTGCTCGCTACGGCTGCCTTTTCTTTTATGGACCTGATATAGGAATGTTAGAGAAAGAATTCAATCTTAATATACGCCAGAAATACCTCTGTATAAATCTGCTGAAAGTCTTCAAAGATTTATATCCCAATGAAAGCCGTTACAAGTTGTGCGATTTTGAAGAAAAATTCGGCTATAAGCGCGATACTATAAAATATAAACAAAGCATTTTTGAAGTATTCCACGACTGGCGAGACCCGATAAAGAGGAAAATCGTCTTGCGCTATAATGAAGAAGATGTCATTTCACTTGCAAAAATTAAAAAGCGCGTGTGGAGTAAACATAAAATTACGATGGAATACTTAGAACAAATCCGTTTATCATAGGGCGTTCCGGCATAGCGCCAACCGTGCCGCTCCCTTCCATAAAAATCAATTTTTCTTTTTTCGGAAATTGATTGTCGGATGAATCCTGCTCCTTATTTCGCTTTCCCGCTTCGCATGGTCGCCTTCATGCGGCGCAGCATTCATTTTGTTTTTTTTGCGCCAAATTCCGAAAAAAGAAAAATTGATTTTATCCTGCTGCGGCTCTGTTGGCACAATGCCGTCGGGCTTTCCGCTTCAATCTTTTTTGTGAAAAACAAAAAAGGATTTCCGCTGCAATCCCTAACGCAAAATACACGGCTCTAAAACATCCCCAACCCTCTTAGCTGCATAGAGAGGGATTGGGGATGTTTTGCCTTGCTTTTAAAAAAGATGATTACTGCAATCCTATTTTTTTCCACTTGTAAAAATCCTGCAGTTCTAATATCTCAAAATAACCGGGCGTAGCGGAGGCGCGCTCGTTCACGCGGTTTATCCACTGTTCATATATCTTCTGGTCGCCGGGTACTTTATCCCACCACTTACTTTTGTTGTCGCTTGTTTGGAAAAGCATGATATGGGTGCTGTGATCGTAAACACGTGGTGGCACCTGTCCGAGAGAATGGAATATCAGGAAGGTAATCAACTCGTTATTCTTTCGTTTTACGGTTAATTGCACCATAGCGTCCGATAGCCCTGCGTCAACTATCATGCGGGCATCATCCACTACAAGTACGCCGGTTTGGTAATGATTGATGACAAACTGTAACATCTTGCCGCCTTTTTCTCGGAGAGATTTTGATAGATCGGTGTCGGGTCTCCATTTTTTGATTGCTGTAAAAGTGGATATGTTTTTTAAATCTAAGGTCGGATAGGAATTCCATTTTTTTACTTCGCCCGGGTCTAATACTAATGTTCGTAACGTGGTCAATTGTTCAATGATACTGATGACAGTTCTGGTTTTTCCAGTGTTATTGGTGCCAGCTACTATGTAGCATTTGTTAAAGAAATCTTCCCGCTCTATCTCATTCATAAATTCATTTTATTATTCAATTATAAAAATCAATTTATTGGATTTATACCCCCCTTCCCTGTGGGTTTTTGAGTGGAAAAATCATTTTCCTATTAATAAATTGATTTATAAGAAATCAATTAAGAATTTGATTTTGGTTTTCTACCGCCATTGCTTCGCTTAACAGTGCCGTCCGGTTTAAGCCCGTAAGGCGCATAAATCGTCCCGTCCTTTTGCTTTTGACCGGGCAGCAATGGAATTTCCGCGTTATCTAATTCCGCAGCAATTTTTTCAATATGCTTTTTCTTTTCATCGCCAGGAATTAAATCCGTTTTTACTTCCACATTCGCTTTTTGTGTCGCCTCCAAATCCGTTTTCAGCCGCGCTATCTCCTCCTCTTTTTTACGCAACTCATCAGAAGTGTTATTCTTGGCTGCTTCGGCTTCTTGAGTCAGCTTTTTTATCAGCTTGTTTTTGCCGCGAAGCTTCACGACTAATATCCAAGGTGGACCGAAAGTTTTGCCTGCCAGCCATATACCGTAAAGCCATATCGGTACCTTGCCGCCGTTTTTCTCCATTATCAAAACAATGAACTGTGCCAGTTCATCCTTGTTTTTGTCGGCTGCCTGAAATATTTCCTTCTTCTCCTCGCCGCTGACTTCTTTGCAGCCGAAACTGTTAAGTTCGTCCGCTCCTTCCACCATGGAGCGGGCGAACATCTTATTCAGCGCAATATCTGCTGCAGTCAATGGCTTTGGTGTAACAGACGCTCCGGGAGCAGTCGCGCCGGAATCAGAAGCCGCTTCCTGAATAATTTCCTGCTTTATTTTTTCCGTTCCGGTAGCTGAAACGGATGGCGGCGTTACTTCCGATGCTGTCGGTTTGTTGAGCGCCTCAATAATGCTAAGCACAGATTTTTCCGGTGGTGTTGATGGCGCTGATGGCGCTGATGTAGCAGCTGGAGCATGATCGGGAACATCGAGTGGCACAGAAGGCGCAGCCGGCGCAGAAGCGATGGGCGTAGCAGGTGCGGATGGCTCTGCTGTTTCGTATAAAATTTTTTTCATTGCTCAAACTTTTTTTGAAATTCGTCTAACTCTTTCTTGTCGGCTTCGCTCATCGATGATTTGCCGATGATGCTCTCTTTTATTTTGGCTATTAGTTGATCTATGTCCACTTCTGTTGAGTGGGTTATTGCCATTTTCCCATCGTCTGACAACGCGAAAACGCACTTGAAAAGAATCACTCGCTTCCTGTCGCTGCTCATTAGCAGCGAGTACATTTCATTTTGTTGCAACTGTGGTTCAATGGTAGTCAATAATAGTCCTTTGATTACATCGGGGGTAATCATTTTTCCCGCTAATTTTGAAATATCTAATCCAAACATGGTAATCGTTTTTTGTTGATTAATACAAACAAAGGTAGCCGATTCGTCTATTGTTGCAAATTAAGTTTATTTTTGCCTATCTAATCAGCCAATATGTCGGATAAATACGCTCGCAAAGAGCCGGCGCCAATTAAGACTTACACTAAGATTGAATTGGCGCGCCTGTATGAAGTATCGGTAGCCACACTCGGAAAAGAAATCGCACTTCTTCGGATTAAAGGCATGTCGGTCTCCTATTGGAAAAAAAGAAATCGAATTTATCCTCGATTTGTGCGGCTAATTTTTAATAACGAATCAGGGTTAGGTCACCCCGAAATAGATGTTGACGAATAATGTCCCTATTTGTAGCCCCTTCTCCCCTTCATGGCAACGGATTGTTTACGGATTGTGAAATTCAAGCTAACGATTTTATCGGGTATGCCTTTACCCGGAAAAAATCTATGGAAAAAAAATTCGCGCAGTGTTACACTGAAACGGCGATAGGCAGCAATGTCAATCATTTTAACCGCCCGAATATTTACTTAAAAAAAGAAAACGGCGGCATAGCCATGTATGCCATCCATCATATTCACCCTGGCGATGAAATCCTTGGCGATTATTGCCACTTGTTACAGTTGTTTCCCTGCGACGATAGTTTGATCCGCTTAATTAAATTCTGGTGATAAAGGCGAACCGCCTCGGCTCCTGTCGCCGAATCGTTTAATAAAATGACCTTCGATTATTCAAATCGAAAATTCATGTTTAAACTGAAAAGTTCTTCGTTCATCAAGCGCCATCGGGGTTGAACGAAGTACGGTTTTTCAATCATGCTCAATTTTGGTTTTCAGAATTCACTAAAATTCATTAAACCAAACTTTTTCAAGTATGAAAAAATATTCTTTTTTGACCCGCGAAATGAATGGGAACGCACGAACTAAGGCGTTCTTTACAATAAACACTTCGCCCATTAACAACAGAGGCGGTGGTTCTTTTCGGGATGTAAATGGTGCGCAGGATTCGCCTGTTTCGCCGGTAAACCTACCCGCCCTACCTGCTGGCAAAGCATGGAGCGAAGAGCGTTATATCTGGGTGCGTGTCTCCAACACTCAGAGTACAGCACAGGTGTTTTATATCGGTGATGCTGCCGGTACCAATAACATTACTAACGGTACGCTCACCTGGGACGGTGACTTTGGCTCAAATACCAACACCGTTATCAAAAATATGACAGCGGAAAACAAGTTTTTCCTCACCACGGTGAAAATGCAGGCAGACAGCCAAGCAACATTGAACGCCGTGAAGTTGAAATTCGTTGTCGCCGACCAAAACTCAAGCGGGTCCTACTTCAGTTTCCCTAACACGGTGATACCAAAAAGAACGGATACTGATTTTACTATTGCCAACTGGGTAATGGTCAATAAGTGGTTCCGGGCTGAATCGGCGCTTACCGCTTCATTGCCTATTGGTAATGTTACAACTGCTGTACTCGACATCACTTTAGGATATAGGAAGATGCTTCCTTAATCGAAATAAATTTCGGTTTGGTGTTTTACTGGAATAAGCATCTGTGAGGCAGTTTGGCTGCCTCACAGAACTTGCTCCTTAACAAAAAACTAAATAAAGGATGGAACCGCGCAATCAATTTAATACATACGAAGATTTTTTAAGAGCGTTAATTGTCGAACTTCTTCACAATCATCGTGGCTTTGTCTTAGAAGTGCTTACCAAAAACGGCGTGGATTGGCCTGCTATGAGTGAAGGAGAAGTGCAAGACTATATGTTACAGTTAGCCCGAGATGAAAATCCTTTCTTCTTCGAATTAATTCCTTATTCCCTCAGAAAAAACGCCACCGCATCATGAGCAAGTTTGTAGATGATTTAGAGCTGTTAGTGTTTGGCGGAGCGAAAATGAAAAACGCCACTGCCAACTACAACCAAGCTATTGCTGATGCCATTAACAAAATGAATAACGAGCAAGCTAAACCGCAAGATCATACGCTCCTCTATGTGATTATCGTGTTGGCAGTGCTTATGTTTTTAGCAGGATTATTTTTTTTAAGTAAAAAGAAAACCGGATGACATGGCTAATAATAGAGAAGCAACTGCTTTTTTACCCGAAACTGATTCATCCGGCTCAACCAATTCAACAGGCATGGGAATTATAACAAGTGTATTAGAACTTTTAAAAGGCGCACCGGTAACACCGGCGCAAGTGCCGCCCGGATTATTTGATGATAAGCCGGACAACACTGCACTCTACGGAGGAGTATTCCTGCTTGTGTTTATGATAGTTATTCTCTTGCTCGTTTTTAAATCAAAATAAAAATAATACATTATGAAAAATCTGAAAGACTATTTACCGCTCTACATTCTTGCTGCTCTCCTTATTGGACTGGCTGTTTGGTACTTTCTTTTCCGCGACAAAGTGCCCGCTCCTGCCATTAACACTGATGACGCCGACACTTACAAGGCGTTAGACAGCGCGGCTCCTAACCTTGGTACCTGGTTCTATGAGACTGTTTTAGCCCGATATAAAGATCAAAAAGTAGCCGATGTTTATAAAGGTAGCAAGAGCGGCTCCTTCATGGCTGTATTAGATTCGTCGATATCCGTTCTAAAGATAAATGGCACTGATCCTATTGATAACGCCAAGCATGAGGAACTCTGGAAAATTTACAACGACTATAGAGCTAAAAAATCGTACAGCGCCTTAACCGCTTCTTAAAATGAACGAACAATTTCAAAAAATAATAAGCAACAAAACAACATGGTTAATTATAGCCGTGCTGCTGATTGCTTTAATTATTTATCTGAAATTTTTTCGTAAAAGCAAGGAGGAAAAAGCCGCCGAAGAAACTGCGGACGAAGCCATAAAAAAAGCGAAACATCAGGAAGCATTATTAAGCTACGATAAATTCGCTTATAACGGTTATGCCGATAGCATTTACGAAGCATTGCGCTATTCCGCCGTTTCCGATGACAAACCGGCTGCAGTGGAAACACTCAAGAAAATGAAAAACGATGCAGATGTTACACAACTGATTGCCGCTTTTGGTACACGGCAGGAATATTTTTTCGGTCTGCCAACCGGCTCATCACAATCGCTGCCTCAGTTTGTAACCGGAAACCTGAGCTACGATCAGCGCAGTGATGTTAATGCCGATTACGCTTCTAAACAAATTAAATATCAATTCTAAAACACAAAGTGATTTTTTAAATAAATAAACTTCAAATAGCTATGAGCTTCTACCAAAATAAATTTTTGCATGTGATGATTATGATGGTGTTAATCCTTATCGTATTTCACCTGACATTGAAAGCGTATATGGATTTTCAACGCCTGAAAATTGATAAAGGTCGGTTAGTACTGGAGGCACATGTTACCCGGCTGAATCATAAAGCTGTAACAGGGCAGGATAAACCGATTAGCGCCGACCCTAACAACCTGAACGCAGGTAAATTAGGCGCTGATCCTGAAAACAGTCTTTTCACAGCACAACCCGGTCAATAATTTTTTAAACTTTAAAATTCAATACTATGAAATGGAAACCTTGGATGGGATGGACACTTGGAGCCATAGCGGTGATTATCATTATCGCTTTAGTTGCACAAAAAAAGCAACTGACCAAAGATAATAATGATAATGCCGATAAAGCTGAGCGATCAGGCACACAAATTTCTATTGATTACAGCAATGGCACAATCCCTAGCGGAGCTATGACTTTTTCTTAAAACTCACACATGAACAAGACAACAAAAACAATCACTTACATCGTGATTATTCTATTAGTTATTATCGCGTGCTTATGGTTGTGGAAGGAAAAACATCCTGATAACAAGCCGGAAGCGGCGGCAACTAACGCTACTTCAACCTCAACAGATACATCAACGAATCCTTCCGGGGATCAAAGCAGCTCAGGAGCGGACGATGTGAAACATGATGCGCTTCCAACCAATTCGAGAGATCTCGTTTCCAATAATCACGCAAATTATTTGGATGCGAATCCCCCTTTATAAATTTTTGATATGGCAAAAAATAAAGGTCTTCTTTTCTTTATTCCTGTTGTAGGACCATTCATTGCCGCTAATGCCTATGCTAAAGATATATTAGATGCGAAAACTAAAGCTAACAATTCTAAAGCAGCTTTAGAGGCAGCTACTTCTGAAGCAGAAGCACAAGCAGCTTTATCCGCCTCGGCTTCTGCTGATGCTGATTTAGCAAAAGCGGAATTGACTAAACAGGAGGCAATAAAGTACGGTGGTATTGGTATAATAGTTTTGGTTATAATAGCTCTTATAGTTTGGTTTTTAATAAAACGAAAACGCCAATGAAAAAAACAGGTAAAATAACGCTGATTGTTATAGTGATGTTACTATTTGTAACACTCACCTATTATGCTTATAAAAAAGCGGTAGGAGAACCTATAACAAACCCCCTATCAAAATTTAACGGAAAAGGATTTAACAAGGCAAATGATTTCCCGCTTAAAAAAGGAAGCAGAGGCGATAAAGTAAAATACTTGCAAGAATATCTGAACTACTCAGGCGATTACAAATTATTAGTGGATGGAATTTTCGGCGATAAAACAGAAGATGCCGTTATCACGGAACTAAGCCCTGCCGGTGGTAAAATAAAAGAAGTAAGCGAAAATTACTATAACCAATTTATCGTTCCTTTTATTAATTACGCTGTAACAGGTTACAAATCCGGCGGCTATCATGTAGAAGGAACTGATGCAGTAGGATAATGATGGACACTCAAACCGACATAGGAGAAACTCTTGGAAACATCCGCGACATCTTGTCGGGCAAAAGTTCTATAAAAACTGAATCGGTGGTAAAAGTTGATTCATCGGTTTACAACGCTATAGGGTTAGTTGCGTTGCTAATCCTGTTTATTGTGATTGTTGGGATTTACGCGAATAAAAATTTATAAAAATGACCGCCACGGAATATATTGAAAAATACTCCCCTATTGCCGTTATTTCTTCTATGGGAAGCGGAGTTTTGCCCAGTGTGAAAATGGCACAAGCTGTTTTAGAAAGCAGCAATGGTAATTCATTGCTTTCAGAAAAATATCACAATCATTTTGGTATCAAATCAAACAAAGCGTGGACTGGCAAGGTGGTCAATATGAACACCGGCGAAGTCTATAACAATCAAACTGTAACAGAGAACGCTCTCTTCCGCGCTTACGACCGCGACAAAGACAGCTTTTTTGATCACACCCGCTTCTTAGAAATGAACAGCAACTTTGCTGATTCGCTTAAAGCCACAACACCGGAGGAGCAAATACACAACATAAAAGCAGCCGGATATGCTACCGACCCGAACTACGAATCTAAAATACTTGCCATAATAGATCAATACGATTTGCGACAGTTAGACGAAAAAAAAAAGCATGGTCAACTGCTCTTGCAGTGCTGATCGGCTTGTCGCTCGCCTGCATCGTGTTCATTTTTATCTGGCTCATAAACAAATATTGGAAATGACGAAAAAACGCACTTTACAAATTAGCTTTCTGTTCTTATTATTTCCGTCCCTGTTGCTTGCGCAAAGCCCCTTACCCGGCGATCAGGTAAGCATCTCCACTGTTTGCGCTTCACCACCTCAGCGATACATGTACATTGTTTATCCGTTTACAAACAATTCGGAGAAGCAGCTTGCTTACATCGCCGCCTCTTTAGGAACGCCCACTACCCCTATCACCACACCACCATTACCGGGCGATGTTATCCCGATAGATTCCCTTTGCAATTACCCTGCAAGCATGTTTCAATATATTGACTATCCATTGAAAAATAATAGCGAGCGACTGCTTGCTTATTTAGATTGCAATTTAACCGGTGGCGGCGGAGGCGGCACTGTAACAGCCGTAGGCACCGGCTTCGGGCTAAGTGGCGGCACCATTACCACCACCGGCGTACTGATAGCCGACACCACCCGCGGCGCAGGGCTGCCCACTTATTATTGGGTGGATAGTTTAACGAATAGCGTTACACCTGTTATCTACATAGACACCATCTACCGTATGGCGGGGGTAGATTCTATCTATTACAAGAAGAACGGCATCACCTATGCGTTGAAAGACAGTGTGGAGAACATAAGAAGCACCCCTTACGAAGTGTATTATGCCAATACACCTAATGGCGAACCCATCACCAGCCCATACTTCTACACCAATGGTAAGTATATATTCTTAGACAATGCTGATTCCAATGTTCAGGTGGGAACATTCCATTATCCTTCCACCATGTTCATTGATTCCAAGAATAACACCTTGTTAGGAGCTAATACGGGCTTCACTTCTGTTTTTATGAGTACACATTTAAAAAATGTTACAGCCGTTGGATATAAGGCATGGGCAGACAAGAACAATCAATTTGTCTTTGGCAATGATAGTGCCTACAACTGGAAGATAAGAGGAATCAATTATGTAATGCCTCCTGACAACGGCAACGCCGGAGAGTTTTTAAAAACCGATGGTAGCGGGGTACTGACATGGGATAGTACAGCAGGATTTTCTCCCGACAGTGTTACAGCGTATGCGTGGAGTTTGAAAGGAAATGCAGGAACTAATTCAGCTACCGATTTTATCGGGACAACGGATGCCCATTCGCTTAGGTTTAAAACCAATGATACTACGGCGATGTATATTGACAGCATTACTCGTTTTGTAGGCATCGGCACTGTAACACCTTCAACCAATTTAGATATTCAAGGAGGGTTTCATCAGGAAGATTCATTTGGTTCTTATCATTCTATAATTAATAATGATATTCTATCGACAGGTCTTGAAATTAAAAATTTTGATACATCAAGTATTGACGATAGATATTATTCAATATTTGCTATGAGTCCGGGTGATTCGTATTTTTATACTTACAAGGAATATCCCGTTGGAGAAAGGGGCGTGCATATCCAAGTAAATACCTTGGGGTTTACATTGCAAGGCATCAATCAATACAGCAGCAATTTTCTAAAGATGGACACATTAGGTAATGTAGGAATAGGCGTATATTCTCCTACAGCTCCACTTCATATCAAGGCAGATTCTATCCATTATGAATCTTCCATTTCAGATATTGGTGGACAAATATTACTCAACTCTCCCAAAAATAACGACACCTTACATTTAAACAGGAATAATGTAATCATTGATTCGCTGACGGTGGGCACAGGGGCGGGGAGTTATACGATTTATAC